>CAYMER010000110.1:0-6882 GCA_964389345.1 uncultured bacterium
CCTGGCGTGATAGCGCGATTTATCTGGACGAGATCATCAAGGAAGATAAGCTAGTTCAAGTTACCGTTTACCATCGCGGAGCCGCAGCCCCCGAGCCCTTCCACTTCTCCCTAGACGTTAAATCCGACCCGAGCAATAAGATCGAAGTCGCTGCCTTGCTCAAGAGGGATGCAGACGAGATAGCTGCCCATAAAGCACTCGATTTAGAAAACGAAGTCAAAAGTCTACTTGCCCTGCACGGTCCCATGGATCGAAAGGCAGTCATTTCCGCTCTCGGCAGCCAGCGACAAAAAACCCTAAGCGCTATAACCGCGTCGATCGTCTCGGGCGATGTGGAGGAAGTGAAACAGTCGGGCAGCTCAGCAAAGTTCCTAAAGTTCCGGGAACCGCTCGGAACTGGAACTTCCATGGCAGGTTCCGGTTCCACCCCCTATAAGGGGGGAACCGAGAACCCGTCGACCGGAGGTCCTAATGGATAAAACCCTTAGGACTGAAGTTAAATTCAATTGTGATTATAAAGGATTTCCCCGCCCGGAACCCATCTCCGCAAGCCCCCGTTTCCTTTACTGCGATCAGATCCATAACAGTCTTCGCGGTTGCGGCGAGGCGCAGCCATGAACCGTAATGATCGGTTTCTGAATATGAGAGAGGCTGGGGCGTATATGGGCCAGAGTTACCGCTGGATGCAACGGAATTACGTTTATCTGGTCAAAGGCGGGGTTTCCGTTTTCCGAGTGCCCAAAGGCTCGCCTAAAGGCCATCTGGTGTTTGAAAGGGGTGGCCTGGATCAGTACATGGAATCGTGCCGGATCACGGCTGATTTTGCGACCGTTGAGTAGGCTACCCAAAGGTCGCGACTTCGCGCAAAGTTGGCAAGTGATGGATTCTCAGAGGGTTATGAAACTATTCAGAAGTGGCGAAATGGAAGTGACAATACTCGGTGACAATAAAACAGAGGGAAATCAGCTCTTTTTGGCGCGGGCGATGCCTTCGGAGATGAACCTCCAAGCAAGCTGGGATAGTGATCGGTCATCCTTTTTAGCAAGGCTTTCTAGGGCCTTCTTGGCGGACGGGGCGATCCGAACTGTTAGCAAATCGGTTTTCTTTTCTTTCATGGGGAATATTTTAGGCTTTACATGATGAATGACAATGTATACAATGTCATACAAATAAGGATAAAGGCAAGCTAAATATGGCAAGCATTTATAAGCGCGGGCGAGTTTGGTATATCGCTTACATGGAGACCGGGAAACAGGTCTATAAGAGCCTGAAAACCGCCGATGAGAAGCTTGCCCGGTTCCTCAAGAAGGAATTTGAGGTCAAACTACGCCGCAACGAAGTTAAGACCGAAAAACGCATTTCAGTCGAGGTTTTCTGCAAAGAATACGATCAGGACGTTATCTACCGAAAGAAGTCTACCAATACCGCGGACAGCTGCCGTGTGCGCGAGTTCTTGGCTGCTCACGGTAAAAAGACGATTAATAGTATCAACCGCGAAGATATTCGGAGTTTCCTGCACCGTTTCGAAAGCAAATCCCCAAAGACCTATAACGAAGCGATAGGGATCATTAAGCGATTCTTTCGACCGGCGGTAGAGAGGGGGTATATTCTCAAGAACCCCGCGGAAGGATTCCATCGCAGGAAGGTTCCCCAAACGCTTCCGCGTTTTCTGACCGATGAGGAATATCAGCCGCTTGAGGATCTCTCTCTCGTTGAAGGGATTTTCCCTATGGTCGTTACGGCTCGCTACACGGGTCTACGCCTTGCGGAATTATTGCATCTGGAATGGCAAGACTTCGATTGGGAACGGAAACTTGTCCGCGTCTTGAATAAGCCGAAATACGAGCATACTGTGAAAAATTATCAGGTCCGGGTCGTACCGATCTCAGAAGAACTCAGAGACAAGCTCTTGCCCTATATCCGGGAAGAAGGGATTTGCTTTCCCTGCCCCTCGGGAGGTCCCTACAAGCATGAAGGCCCCCGCCGCTCTCTAAGACGAATTATCGATGACTCTAAGCTGCGCGAAGGCCGCCGGATGGGTTGGCATGACTTCCGGCACACCTTTGCATCGCGCCTCGCGCAGCAGGGTGTGTCCCTTTACAAGATCTGCAAATGGCTCGGCCACTCCGACTTCAAAACCACTCAGATCTACGCCCACTTCGCGCCGGTCTATGACAACGATATCGAAAAACTGACCATCGTCCCAGCCGAAGCATCTCGAATCCAATAAAAGCTTGGAAAGTGACGCGAGAAAACTTACAATGCAAAACTAAGCATTGAGGTTTTAATAATTTCTAAGCCATCGGAGAAATACAATTCCATGATCATTTATCTCGATGAAACATATGACCATAATCGCACATGGCTTCTCTTGGGGGCTTTGTTTAATCCCACTCACAATAAATTTCACAAACAAGTAAAAGGAATTTTAGCGCGAAATGCATTTACGCTACCTGATGGATCTTTTAAAGAAATTAAATACACACAATGCAATTATTCCAAACCCTTTAAAGTGTGCAAAGAAGCCATAGACGCCTTCATGGTTAGCGATAGCCATTTTAATTGTATTGCCATAGAGACGGACGCTTCATTCGATATAGAACGATACGGAAATCCCAGCGAGCCTGCTAAAGTAAAAAAGGAACGGGCATATCGATCACTTGCTGAAGAATTGCTGCGAAGAAATTTGGCTCATTTATCGAACGCAAGATTATTTCTTGATAAAATGACACGATGTGAACCCAAGATGTTTCTCGAAATTCTTAAGCAAAAATTCAGCACTCCCAATCAAGGATTTTCCGCTGGGCTAGAGCATCCCAAAATAAGCCACATACAAGATGTTGTCTCAGGCGCCGAGGGCTATGAATTAATGGGCGTGTGTGATCTTTTGCAGGGTTGCGTCTTGAATAATTTAATGCCTATAAAAGAGGAAGCGTCTAAGAAAAAAGGCAGGGGCGCTCTTTTTAAAAATGGGATAAGAGAATATTTGCTCCAAAAGCTTGGGGTTCCTGATTTCTTACCGAAAACATGGTTTTCGATTCAGGATAGCAAAAAGGATATTATCAAAAAGTTCGATATTCATTATGTTAAGCAGGCGCCATTGAAAGAAAAAGCTGAGGGTTCAATCACCGGGAAGAAGGACGAAAGTGCCCAAAAATAAAACAGGCTCAAGTTGGTGACCCTCAATGATGGTCAACTCTGGGGTTGACATCTCAGATCACTACTCAAGCCTGCAAAGATTATCGTCTATTTTTGAATAATTATCAAGGGGATTGAAAAGAAAAATCCTAACCCTTTTTGGAGCAATGGGTTGCATCGACAGCTTTGCATGCAACGAAGCAGGTTAGGGTAGATACCATCTAGATTCGCTTCAAGAGGAAAAAAAGGCGACAATAGGTGACAATAACAAGTGACAATACTTTCGATGGTAAATGATGGTATAATCCGGCCAAAGTTGGTCAGTCGTTCTTTAAGAAAAATAGCGGTAAGTTGATACGGCGTAGTGATTTTGGATAATCTCGGTGAATGATGGCGAATCTTTCTAGCTCGCCTCATAACCCAAAGGTCGCAGGTTCAAATCCTGCCCCCGCTACCAATTCACGAAAAGCCCTCTTCAGAAATGGAGAGGGCTTTTTTTTGTGAATTGGTACTGCATCGGCGGAGCTTAGGGATGGCTTCGTCCGTTGTTGTACCCTAAAATATTTACGATTGGTAGCTTCCGCGGTACGGCATCTTCAGAAACGCCGACAGCGGGGTCCCAAAACATTGAGTTTTGGGGCCGCTACCATTTAATTTCATTTAGTCCTGGCGGCGTAGTCCTGATGCATTGGGCATCAGGACAAATTCTGCCCGGTTCAACACTTGTTCTTGATGAACAAGTGCGATCGCGTGACGGCCCAAAGATAGCCGTCTACGCTCACGATCCTGCCCCCGCTACCAATTAGCATAATGGGTTACGGCAAATCACTGTAGCCCTTATTTGCTTGGTGCTAACATGGTGCTAACACAATTTTCCTGAGAGTGTTTTTTCAGCCTTCCAATCCTTCTCTTTCCCCAGCTCTCGTGGCTATCTAGTTCAGTTAACAAGTGTCTCCACAGGTAGGCGGCTTACCGTTATCGTTTGTGATTGTCCTAGACCCCCAAGGGGGGCAGTACAGGCGGTTTTAGACGTACTCCCAGATTCTGAATCTGACCGCTAGAAAGTTTTATGTATTTATTAAAGTCGCCTTCTTCAAAACTAGGGGGGTGTCTAACCCGACCATCCCTTGGGTGGCACCCGGCATCGCTGTTATTATGACGCATTGGCAATTCGTCCTATTTTGAAGCAACTTAACCTTCTGCGGGGCGAAAGATCTAATTTGCTATATTTTTTGTTATTCAGATTTTGTGTAATGAACCGTTAATACTGGCCCAGTGAGCCCCTCCGTGTTTTGAAGGAACCCGCTGTAAAAAGTCCGAAACCCTAAAACAAAAGCCGCAACAAAAGAAGGAGTCCCGCCATGGAAGACCAATCGAACGGCAAGTTGAGTTTCCTCAAGAACACGCAGATCATCATTCTCGGACTATGTATCGCCGGGGCCACGATTGGTGCGAGCATCATTTTCTCCAAAGGTTTCTTATCAGTCACAAAGTTTGTGAGGGAGCAGATCACAGTGACAGGTTCAGCGCAGCGGGAAATCAAAAGCGACTATGCAGTGTGGACAGGATCTTTCTCCAGACGTGAAATCGATATGGCAACAGCTTATAAAAAGCTTCAGGAGGATCTTCTGACGGTAAAGAAATATTTGGTGGGGAAGGGCCTTCAAGAAACGGAAATCCTTACTTCCCAGATCTCGACGGAGACCATTTATAAAAAGAATGAGAAGGGAAACAACACCAATGATATTGAAGGGTACAAGTTGACGCAATCGGTCGAAGTCCGGTCAAAGGACGTCTACAAGATCGCTCAAATATCCAGAGAGTCTACGGAGCTGATCAATTCCGGAGTCGAGTTTTATTCGGGCAGTCCGGATTACTCCTACACCAAGCTGGATGAGCTGAAGGTCGAGATGCTTGCGAAGGCCACGGAGAACGCGAAGCTCCGGGCGGACAACATGGTCAAAGCCACGGGGAACAAGATCGGATTCATGCGCTCGGCCAAGATGGGTGTGTTTCAGATCACGCCGGTCAATTCTACCGAGATCTCGGATTGGGGAGTGAACGACACAACATCTCTCGAGAAGAAAGTCACAGCCGTTGTCAACGCCAGCTTCTCGATTGAATAATCGTTGATGAATGTCGCTTTTTATCTAAATTGTATCCAGGGTGCGTGCGCCTGAGCTTTGTAAAGGGCTTCTGGCGGGCCCACGCGCTGCCTCCTCAACAGTTTTCTCGCTGGCGCTTAGAGAGTTTTGAAGCCATAATAGCGCCGCAACGCGAAAAGTATTGGTCCGAAATGTTTTGAGCAGGCATTTCAAAAAAGGAGCCCCCGATGATCCTTTCCAATCGCATCCGCCGCACATTCTTTGTTTTATCCTCGATCTTTTTTGCGATCTCCTTAACGGGTTGTGCCGGCCTCGGTGGAGGCGGCGGCTCTGGGCTTGTGGACGGCGGAGCAGGAGGGCTCGCGAACCTCGGCGCCAACGACGTTGCGGCGTGGGATATCTGGTTCGAAACAAACGGCCAAAGAAATAGCCAGCCTGTTGTGGGCGAGCCAGGCAATCTGGTGTTGGATGTGATCAATAGTTTTCCCCGCATCGTGACCCTCCATGTCCAGTGGTTCGAAGACGGTGTTCTCCGCGAGCAGCGTAATTATGATATTCCGATCGGTGAATCCCCCGTCTCTGCCGGTTATGCCTTTGCTGCAGAGGGGGATCATACGATCATGGCGCAGATTACTCTCGTAGATCCTGCTGTGGCAGAGGAACCCACCAATAACCAAGTGAGTGCGCCGATCAATGTCCAGGCTGTGGGTGCGAATCCTCCTCCGGCGGGTGGCGGCGGTCGTCAGCCGGTTCAGGGAGTGGATCTGGCGTGGGGGGGTCTTCGTATGCTGGACGCAGCGAGGAACGTAGTCACAGAGCCGATTGTAGGACAGTCTGTCGAGATTGATAGTTGGAGCTACAATCTCGGAAGTACGACAGCCCAAAATATCACGAGAGTTCTCACCATCGATGATCACGAGGTTTACAGGGATCCCGCACCGCAATCCCTTGCTTCGAGACAACACTCTGCTTTTGTCATGGAGCATGCTTTTGACCAGGCCGGTCCGCATACACTTATTTTTAAAATGGAAGGGTTCACGCCTCCGCAAGCCGCGGATGCGCGTGGCACCAACCCGTTGACAAAAACTGTCAATGTCAGGGGGGGTATGACGCCCGTGGTCGGAACTCCTCCTCTGGGAACCGTGAACACCGATGAATCGCATGACCTGAAGTTTGTGGAGGCGCTTTACTTTCAGAACGGCTATACCGATGCGAATGGAACGTCTCATGATCCCAGCACCGATCAAAGTGCGATTTATCCAGGGCTGGAGGGAGGGTTCAGGGGGGTTGTCCTCAATGCGACCAATTATAATGAAAGCAATGTCGGAGTTTCTGTCAAAGTAAACGGGCATGTTGTTTCGGGAGGGGATATCACCTTGGCTCATGTGCCGGCAAATAGCCGAAGTGCATGGTTTGAAATCCCTTACAAGTTTACTGATCCCGGGAGTTATCAGGTCACTTACGAACTTGATTTGCAAAACAGGATCCGGGAAACCAACGAGAACAACAATCGCGAAGAAAGAGTTGTCAGTGTGTCGAACCCTCTTATATTGTCAAGATCGGAAGAGCGTCGTGTAGGGAAAGAGTGTCCAGAGCCGTGCAGATCTCGGCGGCGAGCCCACGAGGTGCACGAAAAAAA
>CAYMER010000111.1:0-3311 GCA_964389345.1 uncultured bacterium
GCGAGGAATTCTTCGGTAAAAGGCGGGGTAGCTTCAAAGATCTTTTCGTAGCCCAGGCATGTCATGAGCCCGGTATATTCTTCGGCCCCGCGCAGGTAGACCGGAATGCGGGTCCCCTTCACAAGTTCCATCAATCCATGAGTCGGGAAATCTACAGAGTCGAAATCCTTGAAAAGGACTTTGGCCTTGAGAAGATCGGCCACGAAAGGAGGGGTGAAGACCGAGAGGGCCAAAATTCCCGCCGGCTTTATCAGCCGGTCAAGGGCCCGCAGTGAAATATCGATCTCCCGGATAAATTGAAAGACCATGCTGGCCGTAACTAGATCAAACGTCCGTTCTTCGCGGATCTGATCCAGGGAACCGGTCAACAGCCGCACATCTTGGGGCAGATATTGCCGGGCGGCGCGGATCATTTCCTCAGAAATATCGATCCCTGTGACGAGAAAACCCAACGCGTGGAGCTCTCTGGCGAACCGCCCGCTTCCGCATCCGAAGTCAAGCGCTCGGCGGCCTTTCGTGATTGGAAAATTTTTCTGGACAAGCTCGATCATTTTCGGAAAAGCGATCAGCACATTGTCCGCGATCCCTTTCGGGACCTCTTCCATCCTTTTGTCGCCCCCAAACATCCCCGCCATCTTATCCCACAAGTTCATGTTCGCTCCTTTTCTTCAGGATACGTGAAAGAAGCATGGAAACCACAGTATCGCCGGTGGAATTAACCATGGTAGCAGGTGGATCCACCAGAGTTCCGACCATGGAAATAAGCGGCAGGGCCTCCGGCGGAAACCCGTAAAGCGTGACGATCAAAAGTTCGCCTAAAAATCCGCCGCCCGGGATACCGCTCATCACCATGCCGCTTAAGATCGCGATACCGATGTCGGGCATGATCGTCCCAACGCCGGCGAATGGCATTCCGAAGAAGGCGAAAAGAAGCGCTATCTTCAGAATAGCGGACATGCAGGTGCCGTCCATGTGGATCGTCGCGCCGATCGGAATGACGATCCGGCTGATATCCTTTGGAACACCGATCCTGTCCGCGGCCTCAAGGTTCGCGGGGATCGTGGCGATGCTGCTCCCCGTCCCCCACGCCGTAAGCGCCGGCGTGAGGATATTCCCCCAGAAACGCTTGAACCCCTCCCTGCCGCCGGCAAGGAACACGTAGATTGAAAACCCCACGAAAAAGTAAAGGATCGCGAGCGGATAATAAACCGCCACCACGCGGAGATAAGAACCCAAAAGATCGGCCCCAAGCGTCCCCACCAAATACGCGAAGTACGCCCCGAGGCCGACGGGTGCCAGGGACATAATGAGATGGATCGCTTTCATCATAACTTTATTCGCAGACACAAGAAAATTTACGAACGATTTTCCGTCTTCCCTGGCAAGCGACGCGGCGAGCCCCACAAGAATCGCAAAAACGATCAAGGCCAGCATGTTCTGCTTCGAAAGAAGATGCACAAAATCCGGCACGGTGAACGCTTTGAGAATATCGGCAAAGGACTTGGTCGATACAAGTTCCGCAGGCGCACTTAACATAGGATGGCTTCCCATGACCGGCGGAAAAACAGTGACGCCCAGGACCATGAGGAACGATGAAATAATACCGGTCGCAATAAAGATGAGGACCATCCATCCCATGATCTTCCCGAGCCTGTGGAGATCCGACATTTCCGCGATCGCGGAGGAAATGGAAAAGAAGACGAGCGGCACCACAGCCGTGAAAAGGAGGTTCAGGAAAATATCGCCGAGCGGCTTTACGACCGCGATCTTTTCCTTAAAGACGATCCCCAGGCAGGCGCCGAGGGCGATGGAGGCGAGCAGGATGAGCGAGAAGGAGTAGCTTTTTAAGAATTGGTTTTTATTCATCTTTACCTTCCAGGCTTCTTTTGGTAAGGCGTACGGTGTACGGAGTACGGCGCCAAGATTTTTCTCCGTACGCCTTACGCCGTACACATGCCACGTTATTGTATTTGATTTCCCTCTGAAAATCAGTAAGCTTCATCGCATGGAACAAAACAAGAGAAAAGCCCTCCAGCTCATCCTTCTCTTCGGGCTCGTAAGTCTTTTCGGAGACATCATTTACGAAGGGGCGCGAAGCGTCAACGGACCCTATCTGAAAGTCCTCGGAGCAAACGCGCTTGCGGTCGGATTGATCGCGGGGCTGGGAGAATTTCTCGGGTACGGCATTCGGTTGCTTTCCGGATATTTTTCAGACAAGACAAAATCCTACTGGATCTTCACGATCCTGGGTTACGGGATGCTCGTGAGCGTGCCGCTTTTGGCACTCACCGGTTTCTGGAAAATCGCCGCACTCCTCATTGTGATGGAACGCATCGGCAAGGCCATCCGAAGTCCCGCCAAAGACACGATCCTTTCCCAAGCCACCAAACAGGTCGGCACGGGATTCGGATTCGGTTTGAATGAGGCGATGGACCAGATCGGCGCGATCATCGGGCCGCTTCTTTTCACCGTTGCATTCATGGGGACCACCCAGGCAGAAAAAGGTCTCCGGGATTACCAGGCCGGCTATCACCTGCTTTGGCTGCCCTTCTTTTTCCTGATGGCTTGCGTTCTTTTTGCTTATTGGAAAACGCCGAACCCCGAAATGCTCGAAACCTCAGTCGTAAAAAATGAATCCGAGAAACTCCCAAAGATTTTCTGGCTTTACACCACATTCAGTTTTTTCGCCACCGCGGGCTTCGTCAGCTTTGTTCTCATGGCCTATCATTTTAAGGCTCGGCACGTGCTCTCGGACGTTCAGATCCCGCTTTTCTATGCGGTCGCTATGGGCATCGACGGCGCCGCGGCGCTCGTGATCGGAAAGATTTATGACCGGATGAAGGCAAAACAAAAACACGAGTGGGCGGGCATCGGAACGCTCCTTATGATCCCAGTCCTCTCGGCCGTGATCCCGTTCCTTTGCTTCACCACGGTTCCCTGGATCGTCATCATAAGTATTATTCTCTGGGGCATTGTCATGGCGGGACACGAGACCATCATGAAATCCGCGATCGCGGACATCACGCCACTTAAAAAACGTGGCACGGGCTACGGCATTTTGAATGTCGCCTATGGTCTCGCGATGCTTGCCGGCGGGGTCGCGATGGGCTTTCTTTACGACCGTTCGCTTCCGACACTCATGATCGGCGTCGCAGTCCTGGAGCTTGCCTCGCTCCCCTTCTTCTTCGCGATGAAAAGAGAAGTCTCTCGAGAAAAACTAGAGACCCGAGACTAGAGACTGAAGACTACAGCCAAAACAAAGCGCCTCTAGGGGGGCTGTGGTCTTATTTTTCGGAGCAATTAAGGGGGAC
>CAYMER010000112.1:0-20549 GCA_964389345.1 uncultured bacterium
TCTTTCGGGAGAACCGTCCCTGACTGATATCAGGGCAGGCTTTAGGCGGTGCACTTCCTTTATTGATCTCGCGTGGAACTGGTGACCTATTAGATCATCTGTGAGTAATTATGCTATATATTGCTATAACAAATACCATTAAATATAGAAAACGATGCTTTAGTTAAAAAGTTTATAAGGATCCATTGTTATATTCTATATCGTAGTGTACATTTATACTGTGGAGCTGAATATGAAAAAAGGAAATGATTTAGACCAGCGATGGGATGGGATGGGAGAATCTGAGGCTAGAGACTGGAGCCTTGGAGCTTGGGATCCGGGACTTCTGCCACTAAAACGTCGGCGGACAGGCGGGACTCGGGACTCGTTTTCAAAGACGAGGAACGAGGGGCGAGAGACAAGTCCCAAAAAAATAATCGCGTTTGTCACCGTCCAAATTCTTTCTTTTATTTCAAAAAAGGTAATTTGGACGGCCCCAATTTTCGCTTTACGTAAATTGATAAGTATTGGGACGGCAATAGTATTCGCGTGGTCCGTGTGCATCACACCCGTGATGGCTGAAACGATCAATGTGCAGGGCGGCAGTATCGACGTGAATGTCCAGGACAACATCACGAATTGGAATGTGACGGGGAATCCCGTGTGGAACATGTCGGAATTCAATGTTGCGCAGGGAAGCATTTATAACATCGCGGGCCTCGGAAGTGGCGCCAGCCTGGCGCTTCTTGTGAACGGTGGAAGTGTTTCCAATATCTTCGGCACCATGAATTTATCCAATCTTGCCTTTATTCTCCAGAATATTGCGGGCATTAATATCGGTTCAAGCGCCATGATCAACCTCAACAGCGCTTCTCTTATCGCCTCTACGTTACCTTTAAATCTAAGCATGACGGATTTCCTCAAGCGCGACTACCAATTCAGCGGGCAGGGCGGTTTTCTGTCCAATGCCGGACGCATTACCGGCCATGATGCGGCGCTTGTGGCGCTTATCGCCAACGCCATCGAGAATCGCGGAACGATCGAAGTGCCAATGGGCACGGTGGTCCTGGCTGCGGGAAAGACCGTGACAGTCGGAATCTCGCCGGACGGCATGGTCAGTATCGGCGTGGATGAAGCCACGGCGAACGCGATGGGTCTCACCGACCAGATCAAGAACAGCGGAACAATCTCAGCCCAGGGCGGCAGGGTGGTCCTGAACGCCAAGGCTGTGGACGGTCTTTTTGACAAGGCCATCAATATCGATTCCGGAGAGAACGCCACCGCAGCGGTCGTGGCTGATGACGGAAAGATCGAGTTTGTGGCCGACGGAGATATTTCCAACACCGGCACGCTCCAGGCCAAACGCGGTAGCATTACGATCGACGCGACAGGGGACGTCGAGACCCAAGGGGTCTTGAAAGCCGGGACCATTACAGAACGCGGCGCAAGCTTCAAGATGGGCGGTTTGATCAGCGCCGGGCATCTTTACATGGACAACCTGGACAACGCCGTGGATATCATGGCGGGTCTCCAGATCGATGTGGACGTGTTTTCGGACATCGCGAACATCAACGTTCTCGGCAATTTCAGTATCCTCCGCGACGTCACCATCCAGACTGATTCCGACGGCCTCAACGACGACGGGACGCTCACCTGGAGCTCGGCTTACACGCTTACGGGCAACAACCACAATCTGACGCTCAAGGTTTCGAAGAACTCCACGATTGGTGCGATTACCGGGGTGAACACGCTGACGCTCGACAAGAACACCGGCAAGACCCCGACCTACACGGGTTCGGTTCTCAACGATATTAGTGTTAACACGCTCAAAACCGTTTACGGCGTTACGTTTTCTAAAGCCGTTGGGGACGGGTCTTCCGGGAATCCTTACCTGATCTATTCGGTCTCGAATGCCGCAGGCGGGTTGCAATACATCCCCACACAGGGATTGAGTAGCAAATATTACAGGCTCGCCAATAACATTGATGCTTCTGAGACCTCAAGTTGGACGAGCGGCTTCAGTCCCATCGGTACCTCAGCGTCGCCGTTCAGCGGTAGCACATTTGACGGCAACGGAAAAACGATTTCCGGGCTTACGATCAACACTACTTCTTCCAAGGACAAACAGTATGCGGGACTTTTCGGATACATAAGCGGTGCCACGATCCAGAACGTTGGTCTCACAGGTGTCAGTATCAACGCCGCATTTGCCGGCAATCTGTTTCTTGGCGCTCTCGTCGGATTTAGCAAAGATTCCACGATCAACGGGACCTATTCCACGGGTTCCGTTACCGGTACCGTGACGTCCGGACTGGCTTATGTCGGAGGATTGGTGGGGACTGTCCAGGCCCTTACCGCAAGCACGACGTCGAAGGTTTCCAATTCCTACAGCACTGCCACAGTGGCCGCATCGGCGAGCGGGAACAGTAGCGGCGCCTACGCCGGCGGGCTTGTGGGGTGGGAATATGCCAACGCGACTTCGGCGATCGCGACGATCGTCGATGCTTACGCGACAGGAACGGTTTCGGCGATGGTCACAAGCGGCACGACTACGACAGCTTATGCGGGTGGCTTGTTAGGATGGCTGCAAAAAGTGATCGGGACCACTACGGTTAGTAATGATATTGCCACGGGCGTGGCGACGGCTTCGGGAGCCACCACGAATTACGCGGGCGGGATGTTGGGATTTAATACGGCGGCTACCGTGGGGACAAGCAATTGCGGATGGTATAACGCGACAAATACGGTTACGACAGGAAACCGGGCGTTCACGACGGGTAAAGGAGCCTCCGCAAGCGTTTACTTTTCTCCGCTTCACACTGTTTATACTGCGGGTACCGCCTGGGATATTACGACGACTCCCGTGTGGGATACGTATACTGATTCACTTCCGCATCTCCGTTTTGAAAATTACACCGGCGCGACGCCGAACGGTGTCTGGTCCGGTGCGACGAGTACCGATTGGAACACCGCTTCGAACTGGTTCGCCGGCATGGTCCCGGGTACTTCCGCGATCATCTTTATCCTTGAACGCGCCACCCATAATCCCGTGATTACAGATCCTCTGACCGTCAACAACCTGAGATTGATCTCGGGTTCTGTGACCCAGAACGGGGCGCTGATCATCACCGGTACGTTCACAATGAGCGGTGGCACCTTTAATAACAACGCGGCGATCACGTTTCCCGGGAATAATCTCTCCCTGGGAGCTGGAACCACGTTCAATCAGAACGTGGCCATGACGCTTTCGAGTTATACCTTGAGCGGTGGTACGTTCAATCAGAATGCGGCATTCAGCGCAACGAGTTTTACCCTGAGCTCTGGTTCGTTCGTTTCGGACCCTACCAAGTCCTTTTCACCCGGAAACTTTGTTTTTTCCGGCGGAACATTATATCGATTCTCCGGCGCCGGAACGGCATTGAATCCCTACATGATCTACGATGTTTACGGACTTCAGGGAATGAAGGATTATCTTTCGAGCGTGTTCAAACTCGCCAATAATATTGATGCCAGTTCGACCTCGACCTGGAATTTTGTGTCGGGCACCACGTATTCGGGTTTCGCGCCGATCGGGAACAGTACAACGAAATTCATGGGCACACTTGATGGCGATACGAAAACTGTTTCAGGTCTTTATATCAATCGATCGGCCACATCCAATATTGGTCTTTTTGGCTATACGAGTGGCGCTACCATCAAAAATATCGGTCTGGTAGGAGGTAGCGTGACCGGCTATTACTATGTGGGTAGCCTTGTCGGTTATAATGTTTCATCCTCCATCACCTCAAGTTATGCTACCGGAAGCGTAAGCGGGGATAGTTATGTAGGCGGTCTGGTCGGTTATAATAAATCTTCCACCATCACGTCGAGTTATGCCACGGGGAGCGTGGGAAGCTATGCCACAGGGCGTCCGGGCGGGGGTGTGGGGGGCGGGGTAGGCGGTCTTGTCGGTTATAATAATTCATCCTCCATCACCTCAAGCTATACCACGGGAATTGTAAACGGTGTATTTTGGGTGGGCGGTTTGGTCGGTTATAATGATTCATCCTCTATTGTCTCAAGTCATGCTACGGGAAATGTAACCGGGGAGAATGACGTGGGCGGATTGGTCGGCAATAATAATGATTCCCCCATCACGTCAAGCTATGCCACCGGGAACGTGATCGCTCGTGGCGGATGGGGTGCACTTCCTTATGGCTCTACAGGCGGGTTGGTTGGTTATAGTTATGGTGACTTTACGATCGCGGACAGTTACGCGACAGGAACTGTCCTTGGGCCGCAGCCCGTGGGTGGATTCGTAGGACAAAATTATTTTACTACCTACCGGAATTGTTATGCAACGGGGGATGTTTCAGGAGATGCTATGGTCGGCGGTTTTGTAGGATTCGATTATTTTGGTGTTTACCAGAACATTTCCGCTTCCGGAAAAGTTAACGGGCTGACGCCATGGGGGAGTGTCGGAGCTCTTGTGGGGCTTGATGTCTCTGGGGTCTACGAGAATGCTTTTTATAACATAACAAATAACCCGAATCTAAGAGGTGTGGGTGATAGTCTCTCTCTCACGAGCGAGGGTGCTTTTGTGGAGAGCAAAGGGCCGGAGAGCGGGATCAAGGGAATGGATGTGGCTGAATTGGAGGCTTGGCGCGATGAGATGCGCGCTCAGCCGCAGGAGGATGAACCGGTGGCCCCTCCATCCGATCCTCAGCGGGAAGTTGCGAGGGACGAGTCCCTTCAAAAGTGGCGGAATTTCGCAGCTTCTTTTGCCTCTGAACGGGCCATGAAGCTGGATACCCAAGTGAACGTTCGTGAAGGGGCGGTGTATGTGCTGGACCGGACCAACGAGATGGCGCTTTTGAGACAAGGGGAGTCGATGCGTGTGAATTTCAAACAAGCTCTTGCGGAGAATAAAATCAAGCCGTCGGATGTGATGTGGAACCCCGCGAAGTTTGTGGCAGCGCAAGCAGGCAGCAGAGAAGATGCTTCTGCGGCGGGGCGGTATGGGACATTACAGCACACCGGCAAAGATGTTTTCTATCGCATCCCCGGAGGGGAATGGAAAGCGGCGAAGGATGGTATGACCATTATGCCGGGGGACGAGGTTCGAACTGCTGCCGGAGCCACGGTAAAAGTTTTGTTGTCGGGAGGTTCGGTCGGGCAGGTGGAAATTAAGGAAGGAAGTTTATTCCGGATCAATAAAGCCGAGATCGATGCTGTGACGGGGGATAAGACAACGCTCCTAGATTTGGCTATTGGTAAGATTCTGGTGAAGGTCCAGTCCCTCAAGGGCAAGTCCAGGTTTGAGGTGAAAACCCCGACCGCGCTCACCGGGGTTCGCGGCACCATCTTTGAAGTGACGGTGAAGGAAAAAGCGTCCTGAACGACACATAAAGGCTTATAGGAAGTTCAGGACAGCACTCGCTTTCCAATAATTGATTTAGATGAATAGCCAGTGCGTGAAACAGTAGGTAGTATGTAGTAGGTGGTATGTAGCATGTCGACCCACCCCGCCGCGGAGGCGGGGTTTTTGGCTCCTACTACCTACCACTTACTACTTACTGCTTTTTGATCGAGGCAACAAAGAACGACGCTCCAAAGAAGCAGCGATCCCCAAAGCGGGATCCCCCAATAGCCCATGAGCGGGACGACCATTCCCAGCATCAGAGAAAGCGCGCAGGCCCAGAGACTGAATCCCAGGCATTTGCGGGCCCAGGATTCGCGGGGGGTGCAATCCATCATCATGAGTGCGGCGAGGAAGAGGAAATAGACGACCGTGTAGTGGTGGATCTGGGTTACGGGCGAAGTGAACAGCATGAGCATGGGGAAAAGTGAGAATTCTGCAAGGGATCGTAACGGGTTCTGTGCCGGAACCCGGGATATTTTTCGTGCTTTCATAAACGGAAGTGCAAGCAGAAAAATTCCGAGCCCTGTGGTGATAAAACGAACGAACGAATTGGAATGTCCGATGAAGGATATTTCGGACGGCCACGCGAAGCGCGTCACGACGGCGTAAAGCGATTGATTATCCCCGGCGAAGGGCGTAAAAAGTTCTCTCCACAAGTAATGCTGATACGCGGTATCGGATTGGGAGATCGACATCAGATTCTGCCAGATCTTCAAGAGTTCCCAGTTCTGATGAAAGCCGATGGCTAGAGAAGGGAGCAGAAAGAAGAAAAGGGCAAAGCCAACGGCGGTGCTCAGGAGGATTCTCCATTCCCGTTTCATCAGGAAAAAGAAAACAAGGAAAGCGAGCGGGCTGATCTTGAGCGTTACGGCGAATGCGAGAAAGAGACCGGTCAGAACCTTGCGCTCTGCAAGGTAGTTATAAAAAACGGCGGCCATGAAAAAAAGTGTGATAATCCCGAATTGCCCGCGCGTGAACGTGTTCAGGAGCATGGGGAGGCAGAAGACCATGGCCAGAGCGATCTGCCAGGGTGCGGGCTGGGATACCAGCGATTCCGGCACGCTCGCATGGCCTTGACGGCCAGTCTTCGCAGGTTTCGCATTCTCTGGAAAGCGCCTGGAAAACAGCACGGTTCCGGCGAGACAAACGAGTGAAAAGAGATAAGCGAGCGTGACTGTCGCGTCCAGGGACCACTTCGAGACCGGGGCTAACAGGATCGCCAGGAGCGGGGGATAGACGTAATGCCAGCCACGCGCATTCGTAATTTCATAAATATGATTCGCCCGGTCTTCTGCGACCATTTCGCCGGCTTTCAGGAATACCGTCAGATCGGTGCGCTGTTTTGGACTGATCGCGCCGCGGTAGAATGTGGAAATGCCGACGCCCCAGGCGAGTCCCAGGACGAGTAGAATCCCAAGCCACTTCCGTCTAAAAAAGAATTCGATGAATTTTTGGATAGGTTTCATATGCGCTCAAAGCACAACGCACAACGAAAAGAATGACTTTGCGCGTTGAGCGTTGAACGATTTGTTTGTTGAATCTAATACACCAATCGGACTATAAGCACAACTTGTTTTTTGGTTTTTACGATAAAGTTTTTGCTGTAGGACTTTCCCGGAAAGGACGATATATTCAAGGATGAAAAAACGTTTCAGGAAACAGCCCCATTCCAAGGGAAAGACCTTGTCCTCTCGACGATCTGTGGGGCTTTGCGGCAAGTCGTTCGGGGAACGGAAGTGCCATGATTTCTGTCAGTTGACGAGCAATCTGATACGGGTATTCAAGGCGGAAGGAGCGATTCTGACTGTCAATCCCGCCTGGTACCAGGCTCTTGAATACAGCAACAAGGATCTGCCTCAGCTTACGGTCTTCAATGTCATTCACCCCAAGGACAAGAAAGAATCCGAAGATATTTTTCTTGCGGTCCTGAGGGATGGTAAACCCCGGAAATTCCAGGCGACGTTTATCGGAAAAAATGGAAAAGAATTAAAAGTGGAAGGTTCGGTGAGCCGGCTCCTGCATCATGGAAGACCCAGCGCTCTTTCGGGTATTTTCCATGATGTAACCCGGCACAAGCACTATGAACAGCTCAAGGATGAGTTCATCAGTACGGTTTCGCACGAGCTCAGGACGCCGCTCACGGTGGTGCGGGAAGGTGTCGCGCAGATCCGGGATGAACTCTTGGGGCCAGTGCCGGAGAGTCAAAAGTCCATGTTGGATATGGTGCTTCACAACTCCGACCGCCTGAGCCGGATCATCGAGGAGCTTCTGGATGTTTCAAAGCTTGAGGCCGGCAAGGTCCGTCTTCATCGAAAACTTTGCGACATCACGGAGGTGGTGAGCGAAGTGGTCGGCAATTTCAAGCTGATCGCCCAAGAGCGGCGGCTCGCGATCCTCACAGACTTTGCGGTCGAGAAGATCGAGATCTACATTGATCGCGACAAGATCGTGCAGGTCCTGACCAATCTAATCAATAACGCACTCAAATTTACGGACAAGGGCCATGTCAAGATCCATCTCTCGGTCCGGGATGGTTTTGTAGAATGCAAGGTTGCGGACACAGGAAAGGGCATTTCCAAGGAAGATTTGCCGCGGGCGTTCCAGAAATTCCGGCAGTTCGGTCGCGAGGTGGGTCCCGGCGATCGCGGAACCGGTCTCGGACTTTCCATTTGCAAAAAATTGATCGAACTCCATCATGGGCGCGTGAAGATCGAGAGCGATCCGATGCAAGGAACGACCGTGACTTTTCAACTTCCTCAATACACGCATCGGGATCTCTTCAGAGATGCGATCGAACAAGCGATGAGCCAGTGCGTGGAGAATGAAGGCCACCTTTCGATTCTCATTTTTGACATTCTGGATTTTGACGCTTTGGAGAAGAAGTTGGGAGTCAAACAGGTGGAACGGATCGTTCTTAAAATGGAAAAAATCATCAATGCCGCGCTTCGCCGCGTGGCGGACATTGCGATCAAGGACACCAAGGCGATCATGGTCCTTTTGCCGGACACCCCTCGAGAAAGCGCGTTTATTGCGTTGGGGCGCATTTCCCAGATCCTCGATGATTATTTGATCCGGGAACAAAAAATGCCCGGGATCGAACTTCATAGTAGTGTGGTCTGTTTTCCCCAAGAGGCAAAAACCCTGGAAGAGATCCTTGACAGGATCTATGCATAGGGAGAAGCTTGAAGTGTAAAATGAAAAAAATATTGATCATCGATGATGAACTGCAAATTCTTCTGGTCGCGGCCACCCGGCTTAAGGCGAACGGTTATGCCGTGGTGACGGCCCTTTCGGGAGAACAGGGGCTGAAAAAGGCCAAAAAGGAAATGCCCGACCTTGTGCTTCTGGATCATGTGATGTCGGAGATGGATGGGGATGAAGTGCTCAATCGCCTGAAAAAGGATCCCGTCACGAAGTCGATCCCGGTGATCATGTTCACGGCGGACATCAAACGCGTGAAGGTCGGGGAGTATCAGTCACGCGGCGCCGCGGATTGTGTTTTTAAGCCGTTCCTCCCGGAAGAACTTCTTTCCAAGATCCAAGAGGTTTTGGGCGAAAAATTGTAGCGCCTCTTTTTATGAAAATATCCGAATACTACAAGAAACAAAAATATACGATCTCATTCGAGTTCTTTCCGCCCAAGACTGCGGAAGGGGAAGCGAAGCTTTTTCAGACCGTGAAGGATTTAAAAAAACTCGCGCCCTCCTTTGTGTCAGTAACCTACGGGGCGATGGGGAACACCCAGGAGAATACTCTGCGTATCGTGGAAGAGATCAAACACAAGATCGGTCTCGAGGTCGCGGCTCATTTGACTTGTGTGGCTCACAGCCGCGGCCAGATCGAACGGATTCTCACGACGCTCCACACAAAAGGCATCGAGAACATTGTTGCGCTTCGGGGCGATCCGTTGCAGGGCGAAACGCAGTTTAAGGCCCCGCCGGACGGTTTTCGTTATGCGGCTGAACTCGTGCGGTTCATCCGTCAGCATCCCCAACTTGGGCAGGCGTTCGATCTGAGTGTGGCCGGTTATCCGGAAGGTCATCCGGAATGCAAGGATAAGCCCAAAGACCTCGAACATCTCAAACGGAAAGTCGACGAGGGTGCGGACGCGGTGGTGACGCAGCTTTTTTTTGATAACCGTCACTATTTTGATTTTGTGAAGCGCGCCCGCAAGATCGGCATCCAGGTCCCGATCGTTCCGGGGATCATGCCGGTCACGCACGGGCCCCAGATCGAGAAGTTCTCCCGCATGTGCGGTGCCGAGATCCCGCAGGAGATCCAGAAAGCGATTCTTCGTTTCGGGGGCGATCAATCTTCGATTATGAAATTCGGGATCGAATATGCCACACGCCAGTGCGAAGAACTCCTTCAAGGCGGTGCCCCCGGTCTCCATTTTTATACCCTGAATCAATCACTTGCAACACGCCAAATTTTTACCAATCTTCATTTTGCGCGCACGGCATGATCCCGTAGAATAGGCACTTCTCATGAAACAGTGGCATATTGGCGAGGTTCTGATCCAGAAAAAATTAATCGACTGGAAACAGCTCGAAGACGCTTTGAATGAACAGAAGCGGACTCACGAGTTTGTCGGAGAAGTGTTGGTCCGAAAACAGTACATACCAAAATTCCTGCTCTTTAAAGCGCTGGCGGAAAGACACGCGATGTCTTTTGTGGATCTGGCTCATGTGTATATCGATTCTCTTGCAGTCGAGCGGGTTCCGAAGAGCGTGGCGGTCAAATACGGATTGATACCGATCGGAATGCAGGACGGTACCCTGGTCGTCGGGATCAGCGATCCGCGTGCGGTATTGCCGGAAGCCGAGATCGCAGAGCTCGCCGGGGTCTCGGGTGTCAAGACGGTGCTTTGCACACCTGACGCAGTCGCTATCGCGATTGGTCAGCATTATGGAGAAAAGGGCGTTGAGACAGGAGTTTTAACATGAAAAAGCAGAAGACACGGATCGAACGGGATTCTCTCGGGGCAAGACCTGTTCCCCTGGTGGCTTATTACGGCATCGAAACCGTTCGGGCGGTTGAAAATTTTCCGATTTCGGGACTGGATTTTCACCCCTGTTTTATTTGGGCTCTCGCCGTGATCAAAAAGGCGTGCGCTCTTTCGAACCGTTCACTGGGGCGTTTGGATCGCCGGCGCGCCGGGGCCATTATCAAAGCTCGTAACGAAGTGATGGCGGGAATTTTTAACAACGAATTCGTGACCGATGTGCTGCAGTCCGGCGCCGGGGTCTCGGTACACATGAACGCGAATGAGGTCATTACGAACCGGGCCCTCGAGATCCTGGGCCGGAAAAAAGGTGATCATGCGCATCTTCATTCCCACGACCACGTGAATATGGGGCAATCCACCAACGACGTGATCCCCACGGCGCTCCGTCTCGCAGCCTTAAAGCTTTCGCAGGATTTCTGCGGCGCTTCCCAAGCGCTTGAGACGGCTCTTATGAAAAAAGCCAAGGAATTTTCCTCAGTCGTCAAAGCGGGGCGGACACACCTTCAGGATGCGGCTCCCGTGACATTGGGGCAGGAGTTCGGAGGATGGGCCCACCAGCTCCAAAAGGCCAGAGGACGCGTGGTGCTCATGGTGGCAGGACTTCTCGATCTTGGAATCGGCGGCTCGGCTGTCGGAACAGGGCTGAACACTTCACTTCGCTACACGAAGGAGGTCGTCGGGAATTTAAAAAAGTTGACGAGGTTTCCGGTCAAAAGTGCACGGAATCTTTTTGCGGTGATGCAAAATGACGCGGATTTTGCAGCGGTGTCCGGCGCGCTCCGGGATTATTCTCTTTCCTTAATCCAGATCGCGAATGATCTCAGGCTCCTCAGTTCCGGCCCGAACACAGGGTTCGGTGAGATCCGTTTGCCGGCGCTTCAGCCCGGATCTTCAATCATGCCCGGCAAGATAAATCCCGTGATTCCGGAAGTGGCCGCGCAGGTGGGTTATCAAGTGATCGGTAACGACACCGCGATCGCGTTCGCGGCGGCAAGCGGGGAATGCGAGCTGAACGTGATGCGCCCCGTGATCATCCATAATCTCCTGCAGTCCTTTGAGATCCTGAAGAATACGGTGCGACTTCTTGCGGAGAAATGTGTCCGGGGCATCACGGCCGATAAGAAGAAATGCCGCGAGTATGCGGAAAAGAGTTTCGGCGTCGCGGCGGCGCTGAATCCTTATATCGGTTATTCCAGGTCGGCAGAATGCGTCAAAGAGGCCATCAGGACGAAACGAACCCTGCGCCAAGTCGTTTTCTCCAAAGGACTTATGAGCGAGAAAGAGCTCACCAGAATTTTCTCCCCTGAAAATCTGACGCGACCCCCGCGCTAGACTCCAGACATCAGACTGCAGACTGCAGCCAAAGGTTCTCTTTTTTGTTTTTGCTGTAGTCTCCGGTCTCCAGTCTGCAGTCTAAAAAAGACTTGTGACGCAAGTCTTTTTAGATATAATGACGCTCCAACTTTAAAGGTTATAAGCACTTGGAGTGCTTCAAGTGCTTTTCTTTTGTCCGTCCTGATTTTCGATTAAGTTTTTGATTGATAATTAGGGCGGCACCGTTAACCCTTGAAATTTAATGGAGAACGGTGCCGGAGGTTGGAAAATAACGGGCCCTCCGAGCCGAAGGGAAGGGGAGGGTAACAACACCGATCCCTCCGGAATTTCCCGGCGCTCAATTTGATGATTCCGTTATGTTGTTTAGAACACCCCATGGAGGAAGTTTTGTCCCCTATCACGATCAAGCAGTTACTCGAAGCCGGCGTCCATTTTGGACATCAAACATCGCGTTGGAATCCCAAGATGAAAAAATACATCTTTGGGGATCGTAATGGTATTTATATTATCAATCTTGAGTTGACGCTCGGTTGCCTCGAGAAAGCCCTCCTGTTCCTTAAAAATCTCGCCGCCGAAGGCAAAGATATCCTTTTCGTGGGGACCAAGAAACAGGCGCAGATCCCTCTCAAAGAAGCTGCGGAAGCATGCGGGATGCCTTATGTGAACCAGCGCTGGCTTGGTGGGATGCTTACGAATTTTGAGACGATCCGCAAGTCCATCAAGAAACTTGAATCGATCGACAAAATGGAGCAGGACGGCAGTTTTCAATTCATCACGAAAAAAGAGATCGGTTCTCTCAAGAAGGAACGCGAAAAGCTCATCAAGAATCTTTCCGGGATCCGTGAGATGCGGAAGGTCCCAGGCGCCGTTTTTGTGATCGACGCGGAACTGGAAAAGATTTCGATCGCCGAAGCCAAAAAGCTCGGGATCCCCGTCGTAGCGGTGCTTGATACCAACGGCAACCCGGACAATATCGATTATCCTTTACCGGGGAATGATGACGCGATCAAGGCCGTCAAGCTTTTCTGCGAATCGGTTTCAGGCGCGATTGCGGCAGGCCGCGCGGAATTCAAAAAAGTTGCCCAGGACAAAGCGGACGCACTTCAGGCGGAGCTCGCCGCGGACGAAGTCGTGGACACCGAGGCGGCACTCGATGAGGATATTATCGAAGAGAAGCTTGATCCGAAGATCCTGGCCGGTGTGGCGGTGACCGAAGAAGTAAAGCCGAAATCCAAGAAGTCTGCCAAGAAAAACGACGGCGAAATCTAACCTCCGATTCTCATCAGAGTTATAAAGGACAAGACATCATGACGACCAAAGAAGTGAAGTTTAACAGCGCGGATTTGACGAAACTCCGGGAACTGACCGGGGCGGGAATGCTGGACTGTAAGAACGCTCTTGTGGAAGCGAAGGGGGACCTGAAAGGGGCTCAGGACGTGATCCGCAAGAAGGGGCTTGATATCGCGAAGAAAAAGTCCACCCGGGAAGCTCGCGAAGGTCAGATCGTTTCCTATATCCATGCCGGCGGCAAATTAGGCGTGCTCTTGGAGATTAATTGCGAAACTGACTTTGTGGCCAAGAACGAGTCCTTTCAGTCCTTCACGCGCGATATCGCCATGCAGATCGCGGCGGCGCATCCTTTGTATGTGAGCCCTGAGGGTATTTCGGTCGAGGATCTTGAAAAAGAGAAAACGGTTTTTTTCGAGCAAGTGAAAGATAAGCCGGAGGCCGTCCGTAGCAAGATCATCGAGGGCAAGCTCGCGAAACGTTTCGAGGATATCTGCCTTCTCAATCAGAAATTCATCAAGGACGACAGCAGGACCGTGCAGGAACTTTTGAACGAGTTTATCGCAAAGATCGGCGAAAATATCGTTATCCGCCGTTTCGTGCGCTTTGAAGTCGGCGGCAATTAACTCAGACCGCAGACCACAGACTAGAGACCAGAGCCTTTTAAAGTTTTTAGTCTGCAGTCTGTAGTCTCCAGTCTCGAGTCTGAAAAAATGAAAAAACCCATCTACAAACGCATCGTGCTCAAGCTCTCCGGGGAAGCCCTCGAAGGCGATCGCGGTTTCGGGATCGATCCCAAGACTATTGCTTCCATTGCCCAACAGATCAAAGACGTTCGTGAACTTGGCGTGGAAATTGTCTGCATTATCGGTGGAGGGAACTTTTTCCGCGGTGTCGAGGGTGAGAAAAACGGGATCGATCGCGCGACTGCCGATTACATCGGGATGCTTGCTACGGTGATGAACGGCCTTGTGATGTCGGATGCCCTCGAGAAAGTCGGCGTTCAAACCCGCGTCCAGTCCGCGATTGAGATCAAAGCCCTCTGTGAACCTTATATCCGCCGCCGGGCCATGCGACATCTTGAAAAAGGCCGTGTAGTGATCTTCGCCGCCGGTACCGGGAACCCTTATTTTACGACCGATACGGCTGCGGCGCTTCGCGCTGTCGAAATGGATGCGGAAGTCATTTTGAAGGCGACCAAAGTGGACGGGGTCTATGACAAGGATCCGATGAAGCACAAAGACGCCAAAAAGTTCTCGAGCTTGAGTTACCTCAACGTGATCAAGAAACAACTTCGCGTGATGGATACGACCGCCACCTCGCTTTGCATGGAGAACCAATTGCCGATCGTGGTGTTCAACTTGAACCAGCCCGGGAATATCCGCCGCGTGGTTATGGGAGAGAAGATTGGGACTTTGGTTTCCTAATTCGCGTTTAGAACGCATTTTGCAGGCTTTAAGCTTATTAAAGGAGACTTTATGATCGATATTACAGATGTAAAAAAGCTCGCTGAAGAAACGAAAAGAAGGATGACCAAGAGCGTGGAATCCACAAAAAAGGAATTCCAGAATATTCGCACTGGTCGCGCGTCCATCGCTTTAGTCGAAGGTATTTCGGTCAATTATTATAATACCCCCACGCCGATCAAAAATCTCGGCACGATCTCTACGCCGGATGCCCGGACGATCCAGATCCAGCCGTGGGATATTAGCGCCGTGGCGGAAATTGAAAAAGCAATCCTGAAATCCGACCTTGGTCTTACGCCCGCCAACGACGGAAAGATCCTCCGCATTCAAATCCCGGGGCTCACGGATGAGCGACGCAATGAACTTACCAAGGTCATTCGCAGGGTTGCTGAGGAAGGCCGTATCTCGATCCGCAATGCTCGTCACGAGGCGATCGAACAGGTCAAGAAGCTCGAAAAGGCCAAAACGATCCCCGAGGATATGTCGCATGTGTCTCAAAAAGAGGTCCAGAAGTTCACGGACCAGTTCATCGAGCAACTCGATGAAGCTCTGAAGCACAAAGAGAAAGAAATACACTCCATTTAGTACGGCGTACGGAGTACGGTGTACGGCGAAAAAAACGCCGTACGCGTTACGCCTTCCCCCGTACGATAGTTACGGGCCCGTCCAATTCTCGATAGAAGAATTGACGGGTAATTGGACTGGTCCATGTCACCGTCCAATAAAAGAAATGAAAGACATGGGCCCGTAGCTCAGTTGGTAGAGCACCGCCCTTTTAAGGCGGGTGTCGATGGTTCGAATCCATCCGGGCTCACAAATACCCGGAACCTTTTGGTTCCGGGTATTTGTGTTTCAAGGGGGATTCGAACGGGAGCACTGCTTGCAAACATGACGGGTGTCATGTTTGTAGTGCGGGTGGCCTACCGGACCTGCTGCTGTCCGGCAGGGGAGGAGCTCGAATCCATCCGGGCTCATACTTTTTCAAAATTTTTGTTTTCTAAAACCCAAAAGGACTTACCTTTTGGGTTTTTTATTTTACATTCTATTTACACCTTCATCACACAGACCTGACACGGGTTTTTTATACTTCCGGTATGAAAACGAATCCAGCACCACTCAACCGGAGGAGAAACCATCTTATGAAACACCACCCTTTCACAAAATTAGTGAGCATTTTAGTCGTGTGCCTTTTGACTTTTACGTCCTCGGTGTTCGCGAGTGATGCTGAACTCATGGCCTTGGTCCAGAACATGCAGAAACAGATGAACGAACTGCAGACGACCGTTATGGCGCAGAAAGCTGAGCTTCAGACTCTTAAGGTTGGCGGCGGGAAGATCCAGATGGCGCCAAGCGGCGTGGAGGCAACTCCGCCCATGAGTGAAGCCGAATTCGTCCAGCGATTGAGTGATTCGACCGGTGGCGCTAACAAATGGCTCAAGGATCTCAAGTTTAGCGGCGACATCCGTTTGAGGTATGAAGCGTTTGGTTTGACCGGTGCTCGCAATGATACTTCGACCACAGGCGTCAATAAATATCAGCCGGACAGGAACCGTTTCAGGATCCGTTTGCGTTATGGATTTGAAAAAACGTTTAATCCCGAAATGAAAGTTGGTTTTTCAATGGCCAGCGGCGAGAAAAAGGGCACCGTGGGCGAAAACATTGATCCGGTCTCCACGAACCAGACTATGAACAATGATTTTAACTTCAAGAGTATCTGGATCGAAAAAGCCTACGCGACGTACACGCCGGAATGGGCGAAAGTCTCCTTGGCTGATGGTTTGGGCGTTTCGGGTCTGGAGGTCACTGCCGGTAAGTTCAACAATCCTTTCGAAAAAGGTTCCACGGATATGATCTGGGACCGGGACCTGAAGCCGGAAGGTATTTATGAAAAGATCGACGCCGATCTTTTGAAGACCGACAATCTGAAACTTAAAGCCTACCTTACTACGGGTCAGTTTGTTCTTAGGGAGACAGGCGACTCTGCAATTATAACGGCTGGAGTGCCGTCTGCCGGCAAAGATGCCAATCTTTTTGCTTACCAAGTCGGGCTGAACCCTGTTTTTTATGTCCCGGGAATGGAGAGGCCGATCGATGCTCTTTCGGCCCTTTCGATTTATAACTATCAAAATTATGGTCAGCAGAGCAACTTTATCATTGACGGCACAAGCCAGGCCAATGGCAATCCCACTTACGACGGAGGCACGTTGTCGGCACGGGGTTTCAACATCCTGAGCCTTTATCAGGAGGTTAATTTTTATCCTTACGGGATCCCCGTAAAGCCGTTCGCTGAATTTGCGCGCAATATGAGCAATCAATCCGGCCTTTCTTTCGCAACCCCCAATAATTCGATGCAAGGCGGCTCGGACGCTTGGTCGTTGGGTCTTACCATTGGGAAACTCGTGAAGAAGGGGGATTGGCAGGGCAGTTATCAATACAAATACATCGGTGCAAATTCTGTGGTAGGCGCTTTCAACGACAGCGATTTTGGGGGCTACAACTACGGCGGCACCGACAAGGCTGGGAGCGTTATCAAGTTAGGCTACAACCTCACGGATTATCTGACTTTGAACGGCGCATGCTACCTCGTGCGGCCGATCACCCAGAGGGATACGCAAGTCAATGGTATGCAGGTGGATCAGTCGGTTCGCCGACTCCAGATCGACATGACCTATAAGTTTTAAGATTTTACACGGATTTTACATCCATGAGAACCGGGCTCTTATATACTAGAGTCCATTAGAAAAGAGGAGGGCTGAGATGAAGATCGATCGGTTGCTTAAAGTGATGGTGGTGGCATTCAGTATCTTTTGGGTTGGGATCTTGCCGGTCCAGGCAAAGGAAAAAATGATCCAAATCAAAGGGTCGGACACGATCGTGAATCTGAGCCAGGCGTGGGCTGAGGAATTCATGACGGCAAATCCTAAGGTGAGTCTTGCCGTGACAGGCGGCGGTTCCGGGACCGGGATCGCGGCGTTGATCAATGGAACTACAGATATCGCTACTTCGAGCCGCAAGATCAAGAAAAAGGAGCTCGATGACGCGCAGAAGGCCGGCTACTATCCGGAAGAATTTAAAGTGGCGGTCGACGCTCTCGCGGTGATCGTGAATCCGGCGAATCCCGTCAAGGAACTGACGATCGACCAGCTCTCAGGTATTTTTACGGGTCAAATTACGAATTGGAACGAAGTCGGCGGGAAGAACGAGAAGATCCTGGTTCTCTCACGCGAAAGGAATTCCGGAACGCACATGTATTTTCTGGAGCAGGTGTTGAGGAAGGGGAATGAGAAGGGGCCGGAGCAGTTCGCGCCGTCAGTCCTGATGCTGCCGTCCTCGGAAGCGATCATTAATGAAACCTCAACAAGCGAGAGCGCTATTGGTTACGACGGCCTCGGGTACGTTACTTCGAAGGTCAAAACCATCGCGGTCGCGAAAAAAAGCGGAGACCCCTTCGTCCCGCCTTCCAAAGAGACCGCGACGAATAGGACCTATCCCATCTGGCGTTTTCTCTATGTGTATACGGGCTTCAAACCCAAGGGAGAGACCAAGGCGTTCATCGATTTCGCCTTGAGCGAAAAGGGGCAGAAGATCGTGGAAGATATGGGTTTTGTCCCGCTGGGTGATAAGTAAATTCCTCGAAGATGTCATTGCGAGCCCTGTTTTTTAGGGCGTGGCAATCTGCTTCTAAAATGGGATTGCTTCGCCGTCTGCGCGGCTCGCAATGACGCTTCATGAGTTTACAAAAAATGATAATCAACGCGATGCCAAAGGCTTAACCTTGAGAAAATTCCGCGAAGCGGTCATTGAAAAGACCATTCTCCTGAATGGTTTTGCGTGCATTCTTTTTGTCATCCTGATATTTGTCTTTCTTGCCAAAGACGGGCTCACGCTCTTCAGGACGATCGCGATCCAGGATTTTCTTTTCGGGCAGATCTGGAGCCCGCTTGCCGAACCTCCGCAATTCGGGATCCTGCCGCTTTTCCTTGGTTCGCTGCTTGTGACGCTCGGAGCGACCGTCATTTCG
This sequence comes from uncultured bacterium, assembly GCA_964389345.1. GTDB lineage: Bacteria > Omnitrophota > Omnitrophia > Omnitrophales > Aquincolibacteriaceae > Aquincolibacterium. The sequence continues at coordinate 18,498 of CAYMER010000112.1, forward strand.
GTCCCTCTTGGCTTGGCCTGTGCGATCTTCATCGGAGAGATCGCGCCTCGCTGGATGAGGGAGACTTTAAAAGCCGGTGTCGAACTTCTGGCTGCCATTCCAAGTATTGTGATCGGTTTTATTGGGATGGCCATGCTTGGTCCCATTGTGAAAAACCTATTCCATCTGCCCACAGGGCTGACTGCTGTGACAGGATCCATAGCGTTGGCTTTCATGGCCATCCCCACCATGGTGAGCATTATGGAAGATGCGATCACCTCCGTACCGCGGACTTACAAGGAAGGATCGCTGGCGCTTGGCGCGACGCATTGGCAGACGATCTACCGGGTCATTATCCCCGCGGCGTCTTCCGGGATCGTGGCGGCCATCATGCTCGGGATCGGCCGCGTGATCGGAGAGACTATGGCTGTCATGATGCTCACCGGAAACGCTTCGGTGATGCCTCAGACGATCCTGGCCCCCGTCAGAACCATGACGGCCACCATAGCCGCCGAAATGGGCGAAACCGTTCGCGGGAGCGAACATTATTTCTCGCTTTTCGCCATCGGATTGGTTCTTTTCGGGATCACGTTTCTCATAAATTTTCTTGCCGACATGGCGCGACACAGGAAAATCAAATGAAGCTCAAACCTCAGACCAAACAAAAGATCGCCTTTGCGTTACTCGGCTTGGCCGCTGTAACCGTGATCGTTCCGGTCATCCTTATTCTGGCGATCCTCATCCAAAGGGGATTGCCCGCGATCAGCTGGCAATTTTTGACCGAGATGCCGCGGATGGGGATGCGGGCCGGCGGTATTTTCCCCGCGATTATGGGAACGTTATGTCTTGTGGCTTGTGCGATCAGCGTCGCTTTGCCCCTTGGGGTTCTCACGGCGATCTATCTTGTGGAGTATGCCAAGAAGAACTGGTTGACGCGGATGATCGAGATCGCCATCGTGAACCTGGCGGGCGTTCCTTCCGTGGTCTACGGTCTTTTTGGTCTTGGACTTTTTGTGATCTTTTTTCATTTCGGGTCTTCGATCCTTGCGGGCGCACTCACGCTCGCGATCATGGAACTGCCCGTGATCATCACATCTTCAAAAGAAGCGCTCATGAGTGTTCCGCGTTCTTTCCGGGAGGCGAGCCTCGCCTTGGGGGTCAGTAAATGGGAAACGATCCGTTGCGTGGTGCTTCCCAATGCCCTTCCCGGTATTTTGACAGGGTCGATATTGGGCGTTAGCCGGACAGCCGGTGAAACCGCCCCGATCCTTTTTACCGTCGCGGCCTTTTATCTGCCCAGGCTTCCCCAATCGATCTTTGATCAATGCATGGCGCTGCCGTACCACCTTTATGTTCTTTCCACGCAGGTTCCGAATGTCAAGCCGGCGCTTCAATATGGAACGGCGCTGGTGCTCGTGGGCATGGTGTTTTCGCTTAATCTTGTGGCGATCATTGTTCGTTCTCATATCCGGAGCAGAAAACAATGGTAGAGCTTAGCCCCGTCAAAATAGCCGTCGAGGACCTGAATATCCGTTATGACGATGTCTGGGCCTTAAAGGATGTGAATTTTTCCGTGAAAGATAAAGAGATCCTTGGGGTAATCGGTCCAGCGAACAGCGGGAAGACCTCGTTTTTGCGCGCCTTGAACCGGCTGAATGATCTGGACCTTGGCTGCCGGATGAAGGGGTCGATCCTTCTGAACGGCAAAGATATCAACCGTGAGATGGACGCCGAAGAGGTCCGCAAGAAAGTGACCATGGTTTTTGCTCTTCCGATTCCGCTCCCCATGTCGATCTTTGACAATGTCGCTTATGGCCCAAAACGGCATGGTGTGAAAGATAGAAAAAAACTCGAAGAGATCGTAGAAAAGAGCCTCAAAGCCAGCTATTTATGGGATGAGGTTAAGGACCGGTTGTCTTCGTCGGCGATGAAGCTTTCCGGAGGCCAGCAGCAGCGTCTGTGTATTGCCCGCACGTTGGCAGTAGAGCCTGAAGTTATTTTGTATGACGAACCGTGTTCGGGACTGGACCCCATTTCTACCGCGAAGGTCGAAGATGCCATGCGCGAACTCAA
>CAYMER010000113.1:0-2728 GCA_964389345.1 uncultured bacterium
ATCGCAAGGCCAAATATATTCCGTGCTTGATGATCAGGGAAATCTAATCCCTCTTACCCGGGCCATTTTGGATTTAGCGAGCCAGATGGCGCAAATGACGGGCCGTGCGGAAATGATTTCTCAGGCACTGCCGAAACCGAAGTTGACTTTTGACGAGCAGGAGGCGCAGGAGGAGGAGCAGCGGCGGCGTGATTTTGAAAGATTGGAACCCGCTATCAGGAAGTTAGGCGCGCCTACTGGTGTGGTCACATTCCCGGACGGGACGATGAGCACCATCGAAGTTATAGACAGCATGTGGTCTGTCACCGTGAAGGAAACACCAGCAGAAACGGGAGAACTGCGCAGGACAGATTTCTCGGGCTCTAACCCCGGACGTCTCGCGAGCATCCTCGGTGCAGCCGGAATCCCTACGGACTACTTCGTGGCGGATGAGAACGGATTGTCAAAGGCGTTGTATTTTCATCATGCGGAAGATCTTTCCGGGCAGGTTTCGATCACCAATGATTTTCAGGATACGAGGCCCGGCGCCGGAACGGAAAATTATTCGATCCAATATAGGGGCATCGCAGTTCCGATCCAGGTCGATTACGATCAGGCGTCCACAAATGAGCTGAAAACGAGCATAGCCCTGCGGCTGTTCTTGGCGGTGGCCGATCTTGCCCAGAGCGGAAAATCCGGCGAAGCAACGGCCCTGATGGAGCGGTTGGCTGCGGCTTCAAAAAAAATCAGCTCCTCTTATGATTCGTCCCGACTTTCAAGGATCATCGCTGAACTGGGTGAAGTTAAGTCGGCCAAACTCAAACGCCAGAATCCTTATGCTCCCCGCTCCGAGGCGAGGGGGAAGCTTACTCCGGTTTCCGAGCTGAGCGAGGGGACGATTTTTGCCAGATTCGTGCAGTCTTTGAACCAGTATGGTTTGATGGGCAAGGCGGTGGAGGCGACTCTTAAGAAGAGTGAGAAATTCGCTCCGAGGGCGAAAGACGCAGACACGCCTTATGTCTTTAATGACCGCCTGGAATTGGTGGACGCTTATGCTTTTGTTCCGTTCCGGGTTTCGCTCCAGGATCTCAAGAGAGGATCCTATTTATTGACACTCACCCCCGAAACGCGAGAGCCGGGAAAGGCGCCGTCGCCGACTTTCAAGATCGAGGTCGGTCCGAAAGGCATTACAGGGCTGGACGTGACGGATTATACCTTGCGGGTGTATACGCAAAACCGGAGTGACTACTTGCCAGGTCTTGCCAGATCGATAGCGGATTTTGTCCGTTTGGTTCCTCCCGCCCGCTCCGAGGCGAGGGGATTTGCAGCCGAAGTTGGGAATTTGATACGGCTCGCGAGTGACCGAAAACAGGATCGGGAAGCAAGGATGCGGGAGGCCGCGGCGATCGTGGACGCAGTAGATTTGGAAGACCGGCCAGCATTGTTAACAGCCTACCTGCAATCGGCGGCATCTGAATGGAAGGTATCGGATGGGCGTTATGATTTTGGCGTGGGTCGCATGATCCAAGATCGACTTCCTGTTCCCGCCCGCTCCGAGGTGAGGGGGACGTTTATGCAAAAGCTGAAGGCTTTATGGAACGGCCCTCAATCGCATGATTTCTTTATGGATCGCTTCGTCGTTGCCTCTGTCCCGGCGAGCGTGACCTTAATGCAAAGGCTGGCGGCTTTATTTCAGGGGAATTTGTCTCACGACTATTTTGGTAATCCGACGCTTTTCGGGCCGGAAGCCGGCCGCTCCGAGGTGAGGCTTTCGAAGGAGGCGGTGGCGACGGCTGGAGTTGTGGGGGGAGTGATCCTTGCACTTGCCGTTATTATTGCGGTATGGATTAGAATTGCTCGCGAAGTACCGGAACCGCAAGCGCCGCAACCAGCACCGGCATCCATGACCACCGATGAAGCCCTTTCGATTCTTAGAGCCGCCGGAGTCGGAGCCCGCTCCGAGGCGAGGACGGAGACGCCGGATTATCATCCTACGCAGGGAAACTTAGGCGTTGCGGGCGCGATTGCTTTGTCTGTTCTTGTCCTAACACCCTTGATGGCGTTGTATCCGGGATTGGCGCGGGCAGCGGTGATATCAGTGCCTGTATTGGTGGTGGGTATTTTTGCTACTTATGCTGTTGGAAGATTAATAAACCGATCTGAATCCCGCCGCGCCGAGGCGCGTAGTAAAGAAGAAGTGGCCGGAGAGATGCTTAAAACTGTTCAGCTCAAGGTTGCTGAATTAAATGGTGCATCTGATCAAGGTGTGTGGAATGCGATCGCGCCTTTTGCGACCATGATATTTTGGAAAAACCATGGGGTGGAACCGATAGACGCGCCTACCGCAATCGCATTGTATGGTGGCTTTTATAACACTTTCAAAGATGGAAAATCAGCGGATCAAAGTGCTTTTGGATTTTTAAATGAATTTGTGCGCCTGTTAGAAACCCTCAGCACGTCGCGCGCCATTCCACAGGGACTGCCCACAAAACGGTCTGAGGCGAGGGGGTTGAAGAGTCTTGTGTCGGTGGCGATTGTGGCGGGGTTGCTGGCTGGTCCGGCTCAAGCGCTAGAGATATTACTCGGTACGCCGATCCGGGTGAATGACCAAGTGAGCCGTGTTCCTGTTAGCGTCTTCAACAATGAAGCAAATTCGTTGTTTGTACAATCGATGTATGCAACGGCGACCGGAAGATCGGAAGAGCACACGTCTGAACTCCAGTCACCGGCTATGATCTCGTATGCCGTC
>CAYMER010000114.1:0-2908 GCA_964389345.1 uncultured bacterium
GTGGCATGGAGCCTCAAAATGTTCGTTTGGATCCTGGCGTTTGATTTTTTCCGGATCCTGATCTGGATGGATCACATGGGATTGCGTGTCGCGACGCTCGTGAACTTGAGCTTCCTCGGTATGGACAAGCTGGATGAGAAAGTTTCAAAATTCATCGGCAAGGCGGCGGCCCAGCGGTACATCCCTGAAGGCGTAAAGCGGTTCGCGACATGGGCCCCGCTTTTGATCCCTTTCTATATCCCGCGTGGCGAGCAGTGGGATGAAGTATGGAGTTCGGCGGAGAAGATCCAGAATGCCGCAAGGGGCAAAGGGCTGATCCCTTTCCTGAAGTCCCTCTCGATGCCGCAGATGCTGCTGCTGATCGTTGCGGGCATCCTGGTTTGCGCCGGAATTTCATTCGTGATCCGTTTACTGCGCCGCCGGTCCCGCGCGCGCTCAATCCAAAGTTGGGAAGTGGCGAACCGCGAATACAAAGTGGTGGCCAAGGAAAACGGTGAAATTTATAGCGAACTCCTCAGCAAAGAATGCGATGTCAGCCGCCGTTCTTACGATCAGATCGATCCTTGTGGACGGGTCCTTTTTCTCGTGGACACGGCAAACGGCAAACCCCAGGCCTGGCCGGTTGCAGGAAATTTTCCGACCGAGCAGTTCGAGGCCTCCAAAGTAGAACGCTGCGGGGAAATCCTGAAATTGACCAATACGAGCCATGGCGTGAAGACCACGATTGAGATTAGTCTTCCCGATTTGGACAGCACGGCGGAGCTTTGGAAGATCACGATCGAGAACCAGACCGAAAGGTCGCGTCAGCTCAAGGTTGTTCCGTATCCCGAGTGGGTTTTAAACGGAGGCCTGCACGACCGTTTTCATACGCAGTATGCTCGTTTGTATCCGGAAATGGAATATGTTGCGGGGTCCAATGCGATCCTGTCATGGCAGAAGAGTACAAAATCCATGGGGCTTTTAGCCTCCGATGTCGCGCCGGAAGGTTTTCATACCGGTCGCGTGGATTTCATCGGCCGTGGCCAGAGTATTTGGGCGCCGCACAGTCTTGAGGTACTGGATTTTTTACCAGCCAGGGATACGGTGGCTTATCCGACGTTCGACCCGATCGGCAGTTTGATCGTGAACGCGCTCGTGGCGCCTCAATCGTCCGCGACCGTGCGTCTCATGATTGGTTACTCCAAGAACAAGAAGGTGGCACTTGAGATGATCGCGAAGCACCTCAAGCCGAACCCGGCGCAGAGTGCAGCGCTTCCGGAAAAGAAACACCGCGCGCTTTTGATCGGTCACGGAGAGATTCCGCCCGGAACGCCGCAGCCTTATTATGAATATCTGGATCACGGAAACAAGTTGAAGGTCTTGACGCCTTTCACGCCGCGTCCCTACGATCACGCGATGTCGAATGCGCTCCATTCGACGATGGTGACAAACCGGGGGCTTCATACGTCGTGCAACGGTAATTCCCAGCAGAACCGTCTCACGCCGGATTGGCCGGATACGGTGACGAAGGAAACGCCGACGGAAGCGATCTATCTTTATGACCCGGACCGTGACGAGTGGTATTCGCCGACGTATCAGCCCTTGAATGACAATAACGCCAAACACGAGTCGGAGTTCAGTGTGGACGGGACGGCGATCTTTCGCATGAAGGACGGAAGTCTTTCATCGCATTTGACCGTCTATGTGCCGCCCGCGGACCCGCTCGGTGTGTATGTGCTAACGCTCAAGAACGACGAGGATAAGCCGCGTCGCATGAGGATCGCGCCGTATTTTCATATGGTGCTGGCCCTTCAACCGGAACGGTCCGGGCCGCTCCAGATGCGCCATGACAAGGCGTCCGATGCGCTTTTTTTCTCGAACTGCCGCAATATCTTTCGTTCCGGATGGGCGTTCGCTTCCATGTCGATCCCCGCGGATTGTGTGGAGACCAAGCGCGGCCGTTTTTTCGGAACGGGTCGCGGCGTCAAGCGTCCCTACATGGTGGAAAATGATGCGCCGGATATGACGCAGCTGACCGACGAAGGACAGATTGCGGGTTTTGTGGGGACCGTCGAGATCCCGGCCCGCGGCGAATGCACGGTCGCGATCGTTCTGGGACAGGCAGAAGACCACAAAAAGGCGATCGGGCTCGTACAAAAGTACAAGAACCTCGAGACCGTTCGCAAAGAATTGGACGGCACGCGCCAGTGGTGGCTCAGTCTCATGAGTACGGTCAAGGTAGAAACCAACCAGCCGGAGTTCGATCGGAACCAGAACTGGCTTAAGTATCAGGCCCTGGCCGAGCGGATTTGGGCGCGGCGCGGGCTCTATCAAACCAGCGGCGCTTTCGGTTTCCGCGACCAGCTCCAGGATACGGTGAACCTGATCTGGGTGGATCCGGCTCTGGCGCGCAAGCAGATCCATTTGCATGCGTCCATGCAATTCGTTGAAGGGGACGTGACCCACTGGTTCTGTACGCTGACCGACGGACGCTCAGCGTTCTCATGCCGGTCGCAGGCTTCCGACAACCCGCTCTGGCTGGCCTGGGGCACGGCGGAATATGTCCGTGCGACGGGGGACCAGACGATCCTGGATGAAATGGCCGCGTATCTTGTTTCCGAGTTCCCGTTTGCGCCCTTGCCGAAAAATAAGCAAGGATGGGGGCATTTGTATCACCGGACGACGCGCGCAGACACGCTGTACAAACATTGCATGAAGTCGATCGATCTCGTGATCAAACAGCGCACGGGCAAGAACGGCCTGCCGCTCATGGGGGTCGGCGATTGGAATGACGGATTGGATGAGATCGGAAGCGAGGGTCACGGCGAGAGCATTTGGCTCGGCTTCTTCCTCTATTACATTCTGAAAGAAATGATCGATATCATCGGTCAAAAGGAAGGCGATGCCAAGAAGGCGTACTACGTCCAAA
>CAYMER010000115.1:0-8278 GCA_964389345.1 uncultured bacterium
TTTCCAGTTCGCGACGGCCTTGTCGTCCACCTTAAGGATTTTGTCATTTACTTTAAGAAAACTGGCCTCGGCGGGATATCCCTTTACGAAACCGCCGACCACGGTCCCCGGCATGGGCCGGCCGATCATCAAAACGGCCCAGAACACCACGAACGCCAGCAGATAATTCATCGCCACGCCCGACACGACGACAAAGATCCGCGAGAGAACGGACGCCGCGAGAAAATCCCCGGGTTTCGGTCCTTCCGGTCCAACTTTGGACGCTTCCTCCCCCGCGGGGCTTACAAAACCGCCCAGCGGAAAAAGCGAGATGGAAAACCGCGTCTCTCCGGACTGCCAATGAACGAGCTCCGGCCCGAACCCGATCGAAAATTTTTCAACACGGACCTTGGACAAACGGCACGCAATAAAGTGTCCGAATTCGTGGACAATGATAAGCACGCCGAAAACGATCAGCGCCGGTAAAATAGAGATCAGGGAATTCATGTGAGATTCTCCGCGGTTTCTCTTGCCCAGGCATCCGCCGCAAAAATATCGGCCAGGACCGGTTTATAAATGATGCGATGCGCACGCAGGGTCTTTTCGATTATTTTCGGGATCCCAAGAAATCCGATACGTCCCCCGAGGAATGCTTCCACGGCTATTTCGTTAGACGCGTTCAAAACGGCCGGCATCGTCCCGCCGATCTTGCTCGCCGTATAACCAAGATCCAGGCACGGGAAACGCCTCCGGTCCGGTTTCTCGAAATGGAGCCCGCCGAGATGCGTCAGATCAAGACGCGGTAAAGGATCGGGAAGCCGTTCGGGATAGCTCAGGGCGTACTGAATCGGAAGCCGCATGTCGGTCACTCCGAGATGTGCAAAATGCGAACCGTCCACGAACTCCACAAGCGCGTGCACGATCGCCTCGGGATGGACCAGGACGTCGATCTTTGCGGCGGGTACCTGAAAAAGATTCGCGGCCTCGATCACCTCAAGGCCCTTGTTCATCATCGTCGCGGAATCGATCGTGATCTTGGGACCCATCTTCCACTTGGGATGATTCAAGGCCTGCGCCGGCGTGATCTTCGCAAGCGATCCTTTTCTCGCCCGGAAAGGCCCGCCGGAAGAAGTGATGATGAGTTTTTTAACAAAAGTTGGATCCTGTTTTTCTAGGCATTGCCAGAGCGCGGAATGTTCGCTGTCGATCGGAAGGACCCGGACGCCGGCTCGCTCGGCCGCCGCGAGAAGAAGCTTCCCCGCCATCACCAGCGGTTCTTTATTCGCGATCGCTACATTTTTTTTCGCGCCAACTGCCGCGAAGATGGGTTTCAAGCCCACAGCCCCGACCATCGCACAGATCACTTGCTCGACCCCGGCAAGCGTTGCGACCTCCTCGAGCCCAACGTCTCCCGTAACCACGCGGATGCCGAGACGTTTGAACCTGGGAGCGGCTTCTTGGGCCTTGGAAAGGTCATAAATACAGACCACTTGAGGACGAAATTCTAAGGCCTGCTCGTAAAGCTTTCCGATATTCTTTTTAACAGCAAGGGCTTTTACGGCAAACCGCTCGGAATGGATGCGCACCACGCGAAGGGTGTTCTCGCCCACCGAACCCGTGGAACCGAGAATCGAAAGATGCTTCATAACCTTTCGAGACCCAGGATCATGGTCAGATAAAAGTAAACAACGGGGATGGTAAAAAGAAGGCTGTCCATCACATCCAGCATGCCGCCGAGCCCCGGGATATTCCCGGAATCTTTGACACCCGCGTCGCGCTTGATCAGGCTTTCTGCAAGATCACCCAAGAGCGCCAAGGCCCCGACCGCAGTCCCCAGGATCAAAAGGTGGATCGGGGAAACGTGAAGATAAAAAACAGAACCGACCGAAAGACTGACCATCGCGAACATCTGGCCGATCGCACCCTCGATGGATTTCTTGGGGCTGACGTGCTCGAGGAGCTTGGTTTTCCCGAATTTTTTACCGACGAAATACGCGGCCATGTCCCCGCCCTTCACGGTCAGGATCGTATAAGCCACCCAGGCCGCCCCGTCGGGCAGGAGTTTGATCTTGATGAGATAAGAAAAAAACCACGCCACATAGATAATCCCGAAAACGCTGACCGAAACGCTCGTGATGGTTTTGTCCGGAGATTTGCGATTGAAAAGAAAGATAAAAAGCGCCACGATGACCATGAGAAGGTTCGTGGGCTGAAGAGATAAATAAGCGGAAAAAGGCAAAAGCGCGCCGAACACGAGTCCAAACCCCCTGTGAACGAGCAGGCCCTTCTGCTCCGCGAGGGAAAAGAATTCCCAGAGCGCCACAAGGATGAACGCCTCCACCACCAGGAAAAAGCACCAATGCGGCAAATAGAAGACCACCGCAACCGCCACCAAAATAAAGATCGACGAAGTAAAAAACCGTTTTACGAGCTGGTTCATTTTTCCCCTCCGTTCACAGCGCGTATCCCGCTTGAGCCATTCGAAACTTTGACGGGGCACGTATCGCCAAACCGTCTTTCCCGTTCCTTGTAATCTTCGAGCGCCTTTTCAAATTCATCACGGGTGAATTCCGGCCAGAATTTTTGCGTCACATAAAGCTCGGCGTAAGAGATCTGCCACAAAAGAAAATTGCTGATCCTCATCTCCCCGCTCGTACGGATCAGAAGTTCCGGGTCCGGCATGGCCGCGGTATAAAGATTCCGGGAGAGTGTCTCTTCGGTGATCTCGGAAGGCTTGACCCGTCCCCGCACCGCCTCGTCCGCGATCCTTTGACAGGCACGTACGATCTCGCGACGGCTGGAATAACTCAAGGCGAAGGTCACGACCAGGCCGTTATTCTTTTTGGAGGCTTCCATCGCCTGCGTAAGTTTTTTTTGCAACGCCGGGGCAAGGTCTCCTATTTCACCGATCACATTGAAAACATAGTTGTTCTTGATCAGTCTTTCGATCTTCTTGTCCAGGTAAGAGGACAAAAGCCCCATCAAAAATTCCACTTCTTCTTTGGGGCGGCACCAGTTCTCTTTGGAAAAAGCATAGAGGGTTAAATAGCGGATCCCCTTCTCCTGCGCGGCTTGAATGATCTCTTCGACACGCTGGACGCCGACTTCATGTCCCTGAATACGTAGAAGACCCTGCTTCTTGGCCCAGCGTCCGTTGCCATCCATGATGATCGCAACATGCTGGGGAATCGCGTTGGGCATGGAGAGATATACTTCCTTGTTATGTCATTGCGACCTTGCGGCTGTCTTGCGACAGCAAGACGCAAGGAAAGCAATCCCACTTTTTTTCAAACGAGAGATCGCCGCGCCCCACAAAACGGGGCTCGCGATGACGAGGTGACAGGATCATATTACAAAAAAATCGTCTGATTGCGTTTGCTGCCGACCGAAACAATCTTGATCGGAGTTTCCATTAATTCTTCCATTCGCTTGAGGTAACGGCGAGCATTGAGGGGCAACTGGCTCCAGCGCCGAACGTGGGTGATATCCTCTTGCCAACCCTCCCAAGTTTCATAGACCGGCTTGGCTTTTGAAAATTCGAAAATGGCGTGCGGATAATCTTTCGTGAGCTTGCCGCCCACCCGGTAAGCCGTCGCGATCTTCAGTTCTGAAAGTCCGGAGAGGATGTCGAGCTTCATGATCGCCAGCTCATCAAGCCCATTGATGCGAACCGCATGACGTCCAATCACAGCATCGAACCATCCGCAGCGGCGCGGACGACCCGTCGTGGCACCGAATTCCTCGCCCTTGGTCTGGATCAATCTCATAAGCTTCGGCGGGAATTGCGTCGGGAAGGGCCCTTCCCCCACCCGGGTGGTGTAGGCTTTCGTCACGCCGATAACACGGTCAATAAAAGTCGGACTGATGCCGGATCCCGTGATCGCGCCTCCGACGGTTGCATTCGAGGAAGTCACGAAGGGATAGGTCCCGTGGTCCACATCCAGAAGCGTCCCCTGGGCGCCCTCAAAAAGGATATCTTTTTTGGCCTTCGTCGCGTCATAAAGATATTTTGGAGTATCGTGAGAAAAATCGAGAAGACGCGTGCGATATTTATTAAAATGGTCGAAGATCTTTTTGAAAGAGAGCGGCCGCGCGTGATGGATCTTCACAAGAAATTCATTCCGTTCTTTGAGAACGTAGGAAAGCCGGTCCTTAAAATAAGGCAGCGACTTCAAATCCCCCACGCGTATCCCGATACGCGCCATTTTGTCGGCATAGCAGGGCCCGATCCCTCTTTTCGTCGTACCGATCGCCTTGCCTTTTTTTGAGGATTCTTCTTTGAGCTGGTCCATTAGATTGTGATACGGAAAAATCAAATGGGCCTGGTCGGAGACAAGGAGCCTACCCTTCACTTTGATGCCGGCCTTTTCGAGGAGCGCCACTTCATCAAAGAGAGCTTTGGGATCGATCACGACACCGTTCCCGATCACGCAGATCTTCCCCGGCTGAAGAATACCGGAGGGGATCAGATGCAGGACGAATTTCTGATCGTTGAATTTGATGGTGTGGCCCGCGTTATTGCCTCCTTGGTAGCGGACGATCACATCACTTTTCCGCGCAAGAAGATCGATGACTTTCCCCTTTCCTTCATCTCCCCACTGGGCGCCGATTAGAATACGGTTCATGGAATTCCTCTCTTTACAATTTAACGACTTTGACATCCAGTACGAGCTTATTCTTCTTGATCAATGCGACGACTTTGGCGGGCACTTCGCTGTCGGTGTTGATGGCAGTCATGGCATAAGCCTTTTTGCCTTTTCCGACACGGCCCAGCGACATCTCCGCGATGTTGACCGCGTTCTTGCCAAGCACAGTCCCGATGGTCCCAACTACGCCGGGGAGATCGTCATTTTTCACGAAAAGCACCCAGCCTTCCGGAACGACATCGATCATGAACTCATTCAAACGCACGATACGGGGCTCGTTACTGAAAAGCGTCCCCATGATCCGGTGTGTTTCCTCGCCCTGGACCACTTCGACATCCATGAAGCTTACAAAGCCTTCATTTTCATCACTGCGGTTTTCCGCAACCGCGATCCCGCGCTCCTTGGCCATGGCCAAAGCGTTGATGAAATTGACGGAATCCCCGCAGATCGGTTTGAGCAATCCCTTCACCACCGCCATCGTGAGCGGCGCCACGTTAAAACGCGTCGGATCCCCGCCGTAGCGGATCTCCACTTTCTTGAAACTTCCGGTGAAAAGCTGAGCGTAGAGCATACCGATCTTTTCCGCGAGCACAAGCCAAGGCTTGAGCCCTTTAAGCGTGTCCGGATCAAGATTAGGAAGATTCACGGCATTACGGATCGCGCGATCGTTCAGAGCATCGATCACTTGCTTCGCCACTTCCACCGCCACATTTTCTTGCGCTTCCTGCGTGACGGCGCCGAGGTGCGGTGTACAGATAAATTGCGGGAGTTTTAAAAGCGGATGGTCTGCCGCGGGAGGCTCTGTCACAAACACATCAAATGCAGCGCCGGCGACTTGCCCGCTTTGAATGGCTTCGGCAAGTGCCATTTCGTCCACAATCCCGCCGCGGGCGCAATTAATGATCCTGACACCCTTTTTGCAAAGCTTGAAAGTCTCGCGGTTGAGAAGGTTTTGGGTTTCTTTCGTGAGCGGCGTGTGGAATGTGAGAAAATCTGAATTCTTGAGCAGCGCCGGAACATCCACAAATTCCACGGGATATTGCTTCACACTTTCTTTGGAGATGAAGGGGTCAAACACCATGACCTTCATGTTGAAAGCGCTCGCGCGCTTGGCGACTTCGCGCCCGATACGGCCGAACCCCACGATTCCGAGCGTCTTACCGTTCAACTCCGAGCCCTGGAACTTGTTGCGTTTCCATTCGCCTTTTTTCACATGGGCATCGGCCTGCGGGATGTTGCGCGCCACAGCCATCATCATCGAAAAACTGAGCTCCGCCGTCGAGATGGTGTTCCCTTCGGGAGTGTTCATGACAATGATGCCGCGCTTCGTAGCAGCATTCAGGTCCACATTATCCACGCCGACTCCGGCGCGACCGATCACGCGGAGCTTCGTGCCCGCTTCAATGATATCAGCCGTCAGTTTCGTGGCGCTGCGAATGAGGATCGCATCATACTCCCCGATGATCTTTTTGAGCTCTTCGGGTTTCAAGCCCACCTTCTCATCGATCTGGAGGTTCTTCTCTTTGCGAAGGATGTCCATTCCGCCCTGGCCCAACGAATCCGATACAAGTATTTTCATTTTTAAATCTCCTTTACTTGCGTCATCGCGACCTCGCGCTTTCTTGCAAAAGCAAGAAGCGAGGGAAGCGATCTCGTTTTTGAGATTGCCGCGCCCCGCTTCCAGCGGGGCTCGCAATGACCTGTAATTTTTATTTACGCGTATTTGTATCTACAGGTCATTTACAAGAACAACAACAGGAAGAACCGGAGGAGGCCTTCATCTCTTTAAGAGTTTCACCCAGCACTTTCAGCCCGAGTTCAATATCCTGCTTCGTGATCGCGCCCATGTGACAAATTCGGACGACCTTTCCCTTCATCTGATCGCCTTGCCCTCCCGCCATCGCGATCCCTTTTTCATCGCGCATCACTTCGCAGAGTTTCTCGCCATCAACTCCTTCGGGGAGCCACGCAGCCGTCACAGTCGAAGAAGCTGCTTTTGAAAAAAGCTTCAGGCCCATCTTCTGTAGTGATTCGCGCGTAAAAGCGGCGTTCGCGGAACAACGCTTGAAAACGTTCTCGATCCCTTCGGCTTCGATCAGATCGAGCGACTTCTGAAGACCGATTACAAGCGTCAAAGCCGGCGTCCAGGGCGTGTCACTGTCCTTCAGGGATTTTTCGTAATATTTCAGATCGTAATAGAACTTGGGCAACTTAGCCGTCGCCATGCGGCTCCTGGCTTTTTCGCTCACGCTCAGGAACGCAAGCCCCGGAGGAAGCATCAGGGCTTTCTGGGAACCGCTGACCACAAGGTCCACATGCCAAAGATCGGTCTCAAGGCGATCAGCTCCGAGACCTGAAATGGCATCCACAATCAAAAGCGCGTTCGTTTTCGCAACGATCGCTCCGATCGCCTGGATATCGCTTAAGACCGCCGTCGATGTTTCGCAAAGTTGGACGCAAACGGCCTTGATATCCGGATCCTTTTGAAACGCTTCCTCGATCTGCTTCGGATTCGGCGCTTCTCCGTACGGGACTTTAAGGCTGATCGGATTCAGTCCGAACGCTTTTGCAATCAGAGTGAAACGCTCGGCGAATTTTCCGTTCTCCACCACCAGGACCTTGTCTCCGGCGGAGTGAAAATTGACCAACGCCGCTTCCATCGCCAGACTCCCCGAGCCGGCAAAGGTGTAAACGGGATTCTTCGTCAGGAACACCTTCTTCAGGCGTTCGGAAACATCTCCAAAGATCTTGCGATACCGCGGCGTGCGATGATGGAAAATGGGTTCCGCCATCAGCTTGCGAGTGACTTCAGGAACGGGCGTAGGACCGGGCGTTAAGAGAATCGTGGGTTTCGTCATGATTTTTGAACCTCCATGCGAGTTGTGATAACTTGGTCGACAATACCGTAATTCTTGGCTTCTTCGGCAGACATGAAATGATCGCGATCCGTGTCCTTTTCGATCTTTTCGAGCGTTTGCCCGGTGTGATGGACAAGGATCTGATTCAGCTGTTCCTTGAGTTTCAAAATTTCTTTGGCCTGGATGTGAATATCGGAGGCCGTCCCCTGCGTACCGCCCCAGGGTTGATGGATCATCACGCGGGCATTCGGCAAACAGTATCGTTTTCCCTTGGTGCCAGCCGCGAGAAGAAGCGACCCCATGCTGGCGGCCTGACCCAGACAATAGGTCGCGACATCGCACTTCACGAAGCGCATGGTGTCATAAATCGCCAGACCCGCGGTGACAGACCCTCCGGGAGAATTGATATAGACGTTGATATCCTTGCCCGGCTCTTCCATGTTAAGGAAAAGAATCTGGGCGATAATGAGGTTTGCGATCACATCATCGATCGGCGTTCCGATGAAAACGATACGCTCTTTCAAGAGCCGGGAGTAAATGTCATACGCCCGCTCCCCTTTTCCGGTTGTCTCAATAACCATCGGGACCAAATAGCTCATAGAACCCCCTTTAGTCTGTTATTTGTATTTCGCGCTTCGCTTCAAAAATTCAATGACCTTCTCGTTCCGGACCTGGTCCAGCAAGGTCTCCCGGGCTTCCTTGTGTTCTTTATAATATTTCTCGATCGTTTCCTTCGGCTGACGGTACTGCCCGCTTAAGGTCTCGTATTTTTTTCCGAGGTCCGCCTCTTCCGAC
>CAYMER010000116.1:0-3300 GCA_964389345.1 uncultured bacterium
GATTCGCCTTAGTCTCGTGGGCTCGGAGATGTGTATAAGAGACAGGGTTTAATCCGTATGACCGCTCCCGCGACACTTATGTATGCTACCGGACGCCGTAAAACCGCCATTGCCCGCGTGTGGGTTTTTCCGGGACAAAAAGGTTTTATCGTTAACGGACAGGATTCCGCGAAATATCTGAAACGTGCGAACCTCCAGATGCTCGTCGAGATGCCGCTCAAATCCGCGAACCTTCTCGGACAGGTGCGTATTCGCGCTCGCGTCCAAGGCGGTGGGGTGGCAGGGCAAGCCGGCGCGATTCAACTCGGGATTGCCAGAGCGCTTGTCGGTCTCAATCCAGAAATGCGTGCCACGATGCGCAAGGGTGGTTTTATGACCCGTGACCCAAGAGAAAAAGAAAGAAAGAAACCGGGTCGTAAAGGCGCTCGCAGAAGCTTCCAGTTCACCAAACGTTAATGCGGTCCCAATACCAGTCGCTCGTTTCGGGTCTCTTTTTTCTCGCGTTTGTTTTTGTCCTGACAGGCTGTCAGGGATTCATGGACGATTACAATTGCAATCCGGTGGGCGCGATGCCATTAAATTCGAACCAATGATCGCGGCCCCAATACCGATCAATCGAAGAAAGTTGAGATTGGGGCAGTGCTGCGGACTCGCAAGATCAATATTGACGCAGCGCCAGCAAGAGATCAGGAGACATGAAAAAAAACAAGGCATTGTTGCTATCGGCCGTTCTTCTCCCCGTTTTTTTTGTTGCAGGTCTCTGGTTCCAGTCGTATCGTCTTCTTCCCTCCGCCAAACTTCATGAATTCCTCATTCAGAAAGTCCAGGCGCTTACCGAAGGAACATTAAAATATCAAAATGTTCAGATCGGTTATTTCCCCCAGCCCAAGATCGTTTTTGAACACGCACAATTGATATTTTCTGATCGCCCGCTCGTGGTCGAAGCAGAAAAGATCCAGTTTGATTTTACGATTCTGCCTCTTCTTTTCGGACGCGTGGAACCCGCAGCTTTTTATGTGCAATCCGGTAAAGCCGAATTCTCACTTCCCCAGCTGAATTTTTTAAATCCGGTGCGTTTCGAGAATTTCTCGCTTCAGGTTGGCGCCGTCCGCCCTAAGATCCCCATACCGTTCCATTTTATCTCAGAAATGGCCGGGAAGCCGAACGCGCTTGTGATGAAAGGGAATGTTGTGTTGGATTCCGTCGAAGAGTGGAACTGGGAGAAGGCGAGTGGGGCTATGGTGGTGGAACTCAAAGGTCTATTGCTGAATGACACAGCCAAAGGGCTCGCATTGGATTCGAAACGGGCCTTCTTTTTAAAAGGGGGCCAGATCGATACCTTGGTGGAGATCAAGAAAAAGGCGCAAGAGATCTTTCTGGAATTGACCGCGACCGGGACCGGGAAGGGGCTTGCCTATGAAGTTTTTCAGGAGAAGACATGGGTCGCGCCGTCCGCTCTTGATGCAGAGTGGATCGTGACGGCCGCTTGGAACAATGATGCTTCGGAATTAAAACTTCATAAGATGACTGTAAAGCTTCCTTTTGGAGAGATCGAAACGAACGGCAGCATGAAACTTAACACAGGGGAAATCAGCGGCATGCACGTGGCGGGTTCGAACATGGCGCTTGAAGATCTTCTGAAGTATTGGCCGGGGCTCGAGAATGTGCTTCCTTTTCACATCGGATTTTCCGGTCCCGGGAAATGGGTTCTTTCCATGGAAGGAACGCTGGACCATTTGTCGCTCCATTTTGGCTGGGACCTTGCGCAGGTACTTCTTTCTTACGGCCAATATTTCACAAAGCCCAAAGGCATTCCCTTGGACCTGAATTTCGATCTCCTGCTCCAAAAAGGCGCGATACTTGGCGGCGATTTTGCGGTGAAATTCAAGGAATTGAGCATGAAGGGGAATCTGAAGGATCTGGATCTGAAGACCGGAGGTGGACAGCTCAATCTGATCACGAACAAATTTTCTATGACTGGTTGGGAACAATATATTCCCGCGTTTCAGGGTTACAAGCTGGAGGGAGATGCCAAATTGATGGCGAATTGGAAAGGGGATCTTCGAAAGCTCGAGAATGCCGAACATATTTTTAATATTTCATTCGATAAAGCCTCCTGGACGATTCCGGAAGGTTCGGGGTTCCGGAACGCCTCACTTTCTTTGGACGCCAGCCCTCTCATGTTGGAGGGCCGGAAAATGCAGTTTGAGATCGGCGGTGCGGTGGTCGTGGCCGACTTGAAGATCTCCGGATTTCCAGAAAAACCGAAAGTTATCGCGAAAGTCTCTTCGGGAGAATTGAAGCCTCTTGAAGTTTGGCAGACGGTCGCAGCTCTTTTGCGGCACAAGGGCGAAGGCGCCGGGACAAACGCCTATGACCAGGCGAAAGAATTCATTCAGACGATTTTTCCGAAAGATCAGATCCTCAAAAATGTCTTGGTCGATGTTCTCTACGAGAAAGGCATGTGGAATGTGCCGGTCTTTCAATTTGAGGGCTATGGCGGGAAAGCTGATCTTAAAGGTATGCTGAACCTGAACGGCAAAGAGCCGGAATATGGCTTCGACGGCGAATTCCACGGTATGAATCTCGGGCTTTTCCTGGGTCGTCAGGACGCGGTTCAGGAAATTCTCGAAGGAGAGCTTGATCTTAAAGGTTCGATAGCGGGTACAGGGTGGGGACCGGAAGCCTGGAGCAAGTCTTTGGCGGGGCAGGGGGAGTGGACGCTCGCAAGCGGCAAGTTCCTGACGTTTGATCTCAAAGACGCTCTTTCAACGATCGAGCCTTTCAAGGACCTGGGAAAGATTGCGTCCGGCCTGAAGGATTTTGACTCGATGAATTTCAAGTGGAAGATCTCGGAGGGCAAAGTTACGACCGACAACCTGCTTGTCAAAAGTAAGGATTACGTTATGGACGGCGAAGGGACGCTCGGATTTGACGGGCTCGCGAATTTCCGAACGGATGTGTTCTTGTCCAGCGAAATCGGGGTGAAATTATTGCCGGAGATGGCCAAGCCTTTCAAAAAGGACCCGCAAGCCCATCTGGGCCCTATCCCCGTGCTGTTTTCCGGATCCCTGCTTGAGCCTGAAGTGAAACCCGACCCGGTCCAGGCCGAAGAATTGACAAAAAAGATTCGCAAGGGTAAGGCGAAGGATTTTCTCTACGAGCTCGTGACCGAGTAATCCTTCGGTCTCTCAGGATTTTGACGCGTGTCGCCTGCCGCGCGATCTTTCCTTTTTAAACTCTTCCCGCAATCGCCGGATCAAAGCCCTCGCGGCCAGGAAGATCGGAAGAGCACACGTC
>CAYMER010000117.1:0-4204 GCA_964389345.1 uncultured bacterium
CTCCAGCCCGAAGACCGGTAGTATTTTGATCGACCAGATTACGCTCTCGAAGGTATAAACAAAGCGTTTTCTAGGAAGTAGTTGCTTTTAAACGGCCTCGCTTGAAAAAGCGGGGCCGTTTTTTTTCTGCCTATACAGCTGTCGCTATGTAGGACAGACCTCGCCGAGGCCCGAGGCGGGCGGAGGCGGGTGCCTCCTCTCCCAAACCCAGGATTAAGCTGGTTTTGCACTCCTTTTGCCGCTTTCAAGATCTTCTGATCCCGGGTTAAAAGACCCCGGTTCCGGCC
The DNA here is from genome assembly GCA_964389345.1 of uncultured bacterium. Lineage (GTDB taxonomy): Bacteria > Omnitrophota > Omnitrophia > Omnitrophales > Aquincolibacteriaceae > Aquincolibacterium. The sequence continues at coordinate 288 of CAYMER010000117.1, forward strand.
GATAATATAAGGGCGTCCTGACTCAGGATCGCTTTGCATCAGGGAGGGGTACCCCCAATGGAAAAAAAGGACGGCATCTACGCTGTGACCGCGAGCCGTGTATTGCCCGCCAAGCGCTGGCAGGTCCTGCGCCTCCTCACGCGTGTTCAGGAATTCCCCAAGTTCATGCCGAACGTCAAGGAATGTCGTGTTTTGAGCCACAGTCGTGTCAAAGTTGTGACGGCGTGGAAGGTGGAAATGGGCCGCATTCCGATCTCCTGGAAAGAAGAGGAGACCTTCGATTTTCACCAGTTCATCATCCGCTTCAAGGCCGTGGACGGGGACCTGGAGACTTTTGAGGGGGAATGGCATCTTACGGAGCATCCCCTGGGAGGGACGGAGGTCCGGGTCGATGCGCGGGTGTGTCTCGGGATACCGGTGCTTGAGACGATCATCGGTGGCGTTCTTGCCGATCGCGTTAAAAAGAACTTTGAGGCGATGCTCCAGGCTTTCGACGGGATCCTGACCGGGCGCCGTTATCAAAAGATCGGCGACCGGAGGACGAGCGATGTTAGCGGCTTCGGGGTCATCGGCCATCCCTACAATCTGAATCATCTGATCAAATATTTTCAATCCTTCAAACCCGATATGAAAGTCCCGTCCGAAGAATTTCTAGCGAAGATCTTCGATCTTGTTCCTTCCTATGTCTCCCATGACGTGAAAGAGTTCCGGGCCTTAAGCGGCAAAACGACCCGCGGCGCGTTCATCGCCTGTAGTATTATTCCCGATCTGCTTGACAAGGACATGGTGAAGAGCGTGCAAAAAGTCGTGGAATCCTGCAAGGTGGCGGAGAGGCTCGGGCTCGGGATCGTGGCCTTGGGCGGTTTTACGTCGATCGCCGGTGAGAAATACGGAGAAGAATTCAAAAAACTTATCAACATTCCTGTCACCACAGGGAATACTCTGACTGCGGCGTTGGCGGTCGAGGGGGTTCTGAAAGCTGCACGTCTCCGGGAATTAGATCTCTCAACGGCCAAAGTTACGGTGATCGGAGGAACGGGGGATATCGGTGGCGCCTGTGCGCGGGCCTTAGCGGACAAGGTGAGCGATCTTGTTATTACAAGCCGGAGCGTCGAAAATTTGGAGTCTATGCGGAAAATACTCGCGATGTTCGGGAAAGCGAAATTCCATGGCATGCATGACAATAACGAGGCGGTCCGGGATGCGGATATCGTGATCGCAGCAGCGAGTGTCTCCCGCTCGATCCTTGATATCGCGAACTTCAAACCGGGCGCCATTGTCTGCGACATCGGCTATCCCAAGAACATCTCTTACCGGGAATGTGACCGCCAGGACATCCTGATCTTTTCGGGCGGGATCTGCTCCCTGCCGCAGGAATTCAACGCCGGTTTTGATATCGGTCTGCCGTCCGCGAAGGTGCTTTACGGCTGTTTTTCGGAAGCGATCGTGCTTGCTCTTGAAGAGCGCTACGAAAATTTCTCCTGGGGCAAAGGCAATATCACCCGAGAGAAAATGGCCGAGATCCTCGGCCTGGCCCGTAAACACGGCTTCGAGCTTGCGCCTTTTTTCTGGGGACACCGGCAGGTAACGGACGATGAGATCCGGGCGATCAAAACCACTTAGGCCGTCCGTCGTTCACAACGCGATGGCACGACCGGAAATATAACCGCAGAGGCGTTTAAAACAATGAAGGTTTTAGTCACGGGCGGGACGGGTTTTATCGGTTCGACCCTGATCCGGCATTTGATCGCCGCCAAGTATTAAGTGAGGGTCCTGGTCCGTCAAAGAAAAGACAGTTTTCTTCTTGAGAATCTGGATATCGAGGTGGTGGACGGCAATGTGACCCATGTCCGGGCTGTTGAAAAAGCCGTGCAGGGCTGCTCGATCGTGTTCAATCTCGCCTCCTTGTATGCTTTCTATCCTTTTTGGATCAAGGATCCCAAGGCGATCTACAAGATCAATGTTGCCGGCACGGTCAACATGCTGGAAGCGTCCCTGAAATACGGAATCAAGAAATTCATTCATACGAGCACCATTGCGACCATTGGGGTTAAACCCGACGGGAGCCCCTCCGATGAGAATACAGGTTTTGAACATCACGGCGCAAGTCACTACGCCCGTTCCAAATATCTGGCCGAACAGGAAGTCCTGAAATTTTGCCAAAGAGGCCTGCCGGCTGTGATCTTGAACCCCGCGATCGTGATCGGAGAGCGGGACCATAAGCCCACCCCCTCCGGGGATGTGATCGTCAAATTCCTGAACAAAAAATATCCGGGTTATTTTGATGCTCTTTGGTCCGTGGCCGATGCCGATGATGTGGCCCGGGCACATATCGCGGCCGCGGAGCGGGGACGGACCGGAGAACGGTATATCCTCTCCAACGCCCGGCATTACACGCTGAAAGAGATCTTTCAGCTTCTCGAGAAGATCACGGGGATTAAGGCGCCGCGTTTAAAGATCCCCTACGGACTCTTGCTAGGCTTTGCTTATCTTGAGGAGATGATTTCTCATTTTATATTCCGGAGGAAACCCTTGATGGCGACTGAAGGCGTCAAATTCTGCAGGACGTCCGTCACGTATGACAACTCCAAGGCGGTCCGGGAGCTTGGGTTTACGTCCACTCCTTTTGAGGAAACGCTCGCGAAGGCGGTTGCCTGGTATCGGAAGAACGCCTACGTGGAACCTCACGGGATCTTGAGGATCAAAGCACACGGATTCCGCTTCGTACGCAGGATCATGCAAAGTTTGAGGATGGAAAAATTCACGGATAAGTTGAACCTTGGGACCTAAGGTTTTTTTGGGGCGGTCAAGTTTTTGGGATTCTTGCGGAAAGCCGGAATTGCCAAAAATACGGACGGCTGGCGAAAAGGGACGAAAGGTTATTTGCAAACCGAACAATCAAAATTTGTTTTAGCCGTTTTTGGCTTGAATCTTTGGTCTGATGTTCAAGGAGAGCATGAAAAAACGGTCGCTTCAGCCAAACAGCATTGTCTTGAAAGACTGGCATCATTTCTGAGGTCACAACCTATGTTCCACTATGAACTCAAGTGGAGCACCTTTGCCGCAAAAAGATGTCCCAAAGGGGTTGTAGACCTAGTCGAGGCCGATTTCGACAAGAGCGGTGATCTGGTAAGGCTGAACCCCTGCTTGGATCCTGGGACTTATGGTGGAAAATCCGGGGCGATGCCGGAGAAAGTGAAGGACTTTCTGCTGGGGGGAGGCATTCAAAGTTACAATCGGACCAAAGATTATGCTGATAAAAAACGTCCGCTTCTTTTGAAAAAAGAGTGGCGCCGGTGGCTTTCAAGACAATCCGGATCTATCCCCAAAGAATGGAGAAGTCAGGCGGCGGATTACGGGCGTCGAATTTTAAGCGCTGTTTTCATTCAGTTTAAAGTGATGCCTCCGGGCCCTTCCGCGGAGGCCGGTCGTTTTCAAGTGCCTGCATTTATCAAGTCCAAGCATCCCGGTTTTGGTATTATGAATATAATATGCAGGTTTACCGCGGACCTTAATGAAGCGGATCTATGGGTTCAGTTCAGCCATATTTCTCTGGATGGCGTTCCGGCTCAGGAAACTTTGAATAAGCTCAAAAAGGAGTGGGGCGTGCGAGGAGAACTTCTTTTTCCCGCCTCGGGTTATCAGGAGAAGATGGCTCCGGAAGTATGTTCTTCCGGACGCGGTAAGAACGGGGTTTTTCACGCCTATCAATTCCTTGATTTTCAGCCTTTCCTGAGGGTGCGGAACGAATTGAATAAACGTTATGGCCGGCGCGCCAAGCAGGTCGTTTCATCCGCGGCCCTTTTCATATGGAAACTTGCCCAGTATAAAGAATTTGAGGACGTCAAATTTTCGATTCCCATAGATTTGCGGGCGACACCAAAGCGGGAACGAACGCTCGGATTCATCTTTATCCG
>CAYMER010000118.1:0-6934 GCA_964389345.1 uncultured bacterium
GGTGAAGTCCCTTCCGAACAAACTTCCAGGAGCGTGGCCACTCCCATCGTCACCAACAATCCCAGAAAAGTCGGCCCGAAATATTGATGAAAAACATGGTTCGGAACCAGCGCTGAAACAAGCCCGGCCAGAAGGATCCCGACGAGCACCCACGGCAGCACCATTCCGGCCAGCGAAGTCATTCCTTTCCAGATACCGCTCGCCGCGCGACGGAACCATTCATGCCTGAATTCATGATCCCGGAAACGGCGGAGGATATCCTGCCAGATCGAAAAGCCTTCATCCACTTCGACCGAATGGCGGTTCCTCTCGATCCATCCGAGCCTGTCCAGCCCTTGCAAAGAAAATCCGGTAATAAGTGCGACAAGAAGTGCTCCCCCGACGATCAAAAACGCCTTGGCTCCGAAGAATCCGAAAAGAAGGATCGTGATCGGAAGATTCGCCCAGGGACTTGCGAGAAGAAAGCTCACGACGGCAGGGCCGGAGGCTCCTTTTTTATGGATCTCCATCGAGATCGCGAGGATCCCATGACAACAGGCGCTCATAAGGAATCCGAAAGCTACAGAATAAAAGATCGTCCTTTTTTTTGGGACCGCCAGATGCTTGGAAATATATTCCTTAGGCACGTAATGATCGATCAATCCGCCCACAAAAAATCCGGCAAGAATCGGCCAAAACATGATCCGGGCATAATCCAAGAAAGTCCGACGAAACCCCTCCATCGCGGGAAAAATAAACGACGCGCTGACGAGTACAAGCGTCAGGCTACTGATAAGAAACAGTCCTGTCTTATACCACGGCTTTTTCTTATCACTTTCCGCCGGACAGCAGGTCCCTTCGGTCATTAAAAATCCCTTTGCTCCATGCCCCTTTCCATTTCCGAAGACGCGGGATCGATCGGAACCACCGTCCCCTTCGCCGCAACCGGCACTGTTTCCTGCCTTTCAATCTTGGCGATATATTTGGCCGGATCGCTCAGGAAGGTCTTGTCACAACCGGGACAGCAAAGACCGTAACGTTTGCCCTCATAAACTACGAAATTCTTTCCACTCACCGGCCCGCCCATCACCGGGCAAAGCTTATTACCAACATCCACTACTCCTGTCCGGGCCGTCTCGTCCGCAGCAAAAGCCTGCGCTGCGGCCAGAGGCATCACGCATATCGTTAACAATACCAATGCGATCAGTTTTTTCATATCGATTCTCCTTTTCGAGAGTTGAAGAACAAGCAGGCGGGGGTTTGAAATCCCGCCCGCTTTACAACTTTACTTCTTCGCGCACTCGCACGGATTGCATTTGCAAGGCTTGCACTGACACTGCTTGCCTGCAAAGGCTGTCGTAGCAAAAACGCCGACCATCATCACAACCACTAACAAAGCCGAGATTAACTTTTTCATTTAAATCACTTCCTTTCGACAAGGTCAAAAAATTCACTGCCCGTAAAACGTTAACCTTGCGGAGGAGCGCGAAACGAAAAAGTGGTATTGAGAACACGCCAAGTAAAAAACTCGGACAGCGATTCTGGAAATTCTCCCTGGGAAAAAGGCGGGCGTTTGGTCTTTAAATTAAAACCAGCAAAATACCTGATCTCCGCCGAAGTATTTTTGTGACGATTATCCGAAAGCATCGAAAGCTCGCCGGAAAGAACAACCGCTTTTTCGATCCGGCACTTGCCGCAACACTCTTGGCTAGAACTATCTCTCCCCTGCGAGGGGGCATCCGAAGCATGGCATTGTGAGGTTTTCGCCTGGATGGACTTTGAAACGAAGCCGCAATCCGCGTCCACGCATTGGCAACTCAGCACGCTTGGGAAAGCGCTGAACACGCACACGGCCATAAATACTGACAAATATTTTTTCATTTTCTCAGACTCCCCAAAAGCCCGGCGATCTCCCGGATCTTTTGTTCCTTGTCTGACTTGGATCTACCGTTAAAAGCCGTTTTGACACAAGCCTGAAGATGATCTTTGAGGATCTTATTCTCGACATTCCGGAGCGCTCCGATTGCCGCACCAACAGCGTAGAGAATATCCACACAGTAGCGGCGGTCCTCGATCATCTTCTGGACGCCGCGGATCTGCCCTTCAATCCTTCTCAGTGATACCAGTTTGTCCTGATGGTCCATTCCCTTTTTCATACTCCAAGTCTAGCATACCCTATGGGGGTATGTCAAGGCGCGAGCAACGGTCAACGTTCGACGCGCAACGAAGGTTCCAACAGCGATTCGCGGCGCTCATTGACGCCCCTCTGAAGCTCCATTAGAATGTCGGCCATGTCCTCATTTCAAAACGTTGTGCGTTGCGCTTTGCGCGTTGAGCCGTATTGATGAATCTCCTAGCCATCGAGACCTCGAGTCCTACCTTAAGCGTTGCCATCAAGAAAAGCGGGGCTAAACTCCGCCACGCGACGGTCCAGGGCTATATGAAACACGCGGAGAACCTTCTCCCCGTGATCGACCGGCTCCTCAGAAAAGAAAAGCTGAAGATCGGGGATATCGACGCCTTCCTGATCAGCCGCGGCCCCGGATCTTTCACGGGCTTGCGCATCGGTTTTGCCACACTCAAAGGCTTCCTCGCCATCCTCCCCAAACCTTGCTATGGCGCCTTTTCTCTCGATGTGATCGCGGCTGGAATAAAGGTGCCAGGCACCTTTATAGGAAAAAGGTGCCTGGCACCTTTAAATCTTGCGGTGTGCCTGGATGCAAGACGTGGTAAACTTTACTCTCGTTCGTATCGTTATCATAAAAAAGGGTGGCGCCCAAGCGGGCCTTCCCGTATCGTCCCGATCGGGAAGATAGTTTCCGAGCTTCCCGAGGGAAGTTGGATCGCCGGCGATGGGATCACCAAACTCACGACCAGGGGTCTTGCCGTAGTCCCTGAGAGAAACTGGTTCCCACGAGCCTCCGCTCTGATTGCATTATTTGAGGCGAAAGATCCGCTGCTAAAAAAGCTAACGCGGCCCAAAGAATTTTTACCGGTTTATCTGCGAAGTTCCGAAGCCGAAGAAAAGCTGAAGGATAAAAGATATGGCTGAGCTCACTCAAAAAAAATCCTGGACCCAACATAGCTCATGGATCGAGCTTCGCGCGGACAGCCTTCAAAAAAATCTCCAGACCCTTCGAGAACATTCCGGGCAAACGGATGTTCTGGCCGTCATCAAGGCGAATGCCTACGGTCACGGGCTTAAAGAGATCGCCGGCGCTCTGGCCGGCAAGGTCACCTTTTTTGGCGTCGCCACACTGCGAGAAGCCCTGGAGCTCAAAGAACATCATCCGCAGACCCCGGTCTTTCTTTTCGGACACTTGTTAGCGAAGGAGCTCCCGGCGGCACTTTTAGGTGGCATTACTTTAAGCGTTTCGAGCCTCGAAAAAGCGCGGGAGATCTCGGACCTCTCGGAAAGCCTGGGCCGAAAAACTTCGGTTCATGTAAAGGTCGACACCGGCATGGGTCGCATGGGGATCCCGGTCCGGGAAGCCGCTCTTTCCATGGAGGAAATGACAAAGCTCAAAGGCCTCATGCTCGATGGTATTTATACTCATTTCCCCACTGCCGAGATGGATGACTCCTTCCGTAAAGCGCAGGTCACGAAATTCGGCATCCTGCTTCAGACGCTTGAGGAAAAAAATATCGTGTTCCGTTTCCGTCATGCGAAAAACAGCGCCGCAGCGCTGACCCTAAAAACTCCGTTTTTCAATATGATCCGCCCGGGTCTTACGCTTTACGGCATCTACCCCGATCCGAGCCTGAAAAAGATCGCTCATTTTGAACCGGTGCTTTCACTCAAAAGCCGTATCGTCCTGGTGAAACAAGTCCGGGCCGGGGAATCGGTCGGATACGGCCGGGAATTTATCGCCAAACAAGATACCACAATCGCCGTGCTGCCTTTCGGTTACAGCCATGGCTATCCGTACGCGGCATGGAAAAAAGCTTCGGTGCTTTTTCAGGGCAAGCGCTATCCCCTCGCCGGCAAGGTCTCGATGGATTATATCGCGGTGGATCTCGGCGGGGCCGAAGCTAAAGAGGGCGATACGGTCACGCTCATCGGCGAAGATCACGGCGAGCGCATCACAGCTGAGGATATCGCCGGGTGGGCCGGAACTATCCCCTATGAGATCGTAACGCGCCTCAATCCACATATTCCGAGAATCGTTATTCAATAAATCCGAAACTCGAATTTCGAAGCGCGAAACAAATTCGAATGTTCCAATTACAAAAACAAAACGGGGCGATTCGGGATTTTGAATTTTAGAAATTCGGATTTGTCTCGAATTTCGAGATTCGGATTTCGAATTTTTGATATGATTCATTTCCAGATCGAAAAACTCGGCGAAGTCACCTCGACCAATACGCTTCTTCTGGAGCGCGCCAAACAAGGCTCTCCCGAAGGACTTGTCATCCTCTCGGATCATCAAACAGCAGGACGCGGCAAACCCGGACGACCGTGGATTTCTCCCACGGGAAAGAACCTTCTTTGTTCGATCCTTCTCAGGCCGCCCCTCAGTCCAGCCCAGGCCCCCATGCTCACCCCGATCGCTTGTCGGGCGGTTGCCAAGATCTTGAAAGAGAAGTCTGCTATCGCCTCAAAGTTCCAGAGGCCCAACGATGTCCTGGTCGACTCCCGGAAGATTTGCGGTATTTTGGTTGAGGCCTTGTCCACTCCTTCAAAGTTGGAGGCTCTGGTCGTCGGGATCGGATTAAATGTGAACGCGGAGAAAGCGGAAATACCCGAGGAAGCCACTTCGATGAAGTTGATCACCGAAAAGACCTATTCCGTGGACGAGATCCTTGGAAATATCCTTAGAGAATTGTATCTTAAACTAGAGGAATTCTACTCTACAAAGACCCTAAAATGACCATGATCAAACGCATCCTTGCCATTGACATCGGAAACACCGCGGCTACCCTTGGATTCTATGAAGGAGGGCGTCTTTTAGACTTCAGATCTACCAATTATAACAATATCCCAAAATATGCCAAAAAATGCCTATCAGGTGGTAAAAATTGTCATTTAGACATTGTTATAAGCTCTGTATTCCCAAAAATAACATCTTTTTTGAAATGTAAATTACAAAATACTAACAGAATCATGGTATGGGTCGTTGGGTCAAATTTGCCGATAAAAATCGATCATAAGTATAGCAATTACAATACGTTAGGTGTTGACAGAAGTATCAATATCTACGGTGCAACCAGGATTTACAGGCTTCCCATCCTCATTATTGACTACGGAACTGCCATTACTTTTGACTATGTGAGCGCCAAGGGCGTCTTTTTGGGAGGCTTGATCATCCCGGGGCCTGAAACAGCCTTCCAAGCCCTCAGTAAGCGGGCGGCCCTTCTCCCTAAGAATCTTCCTCTTCCCAAGAAGACCAGGACGTTCCTCGGACGGAATACCCGCGAATGCATGGAATCCGGAATCCTTGAGGGATACGGCGCCATGACTGACGAGCTGATCCTGAGGTTCCGGAAGCGGTACGGGAAGAACCTCCGAGTCCTGGCCACCGGCGGCTTTTTCGAGGTGATCCGCCCCTATACAAAACATATCGATATCGTCGATCCCCGGCACTCCATCAAGTCCCTCCTCGCCCTTTTCCGGGAAAATCGCCCCTGACCCGTTGCACGACCCGGGTACGTGCAAATGGTCCGTAAACCCGCTCTTCATATTTTTAGCTGTTTTTTAGCTTGCATTTTTTTGTCCGCTGAATACAATAACGCCTCGCTTGGCACTCAAAATTGGTGAGTGCCAGCGCCCCGAATGGAATCTTCTAATCAATCAGATTCGTCATTCTGAAGCCAAAGGCTGAAGAATCTCAAACGCGAGATCCTTCCCTCGCTTCTTGCTTTCGCAAGAAAACGCGAAGTCAGGATGACGGAAAAAACGGAGGAAGCACAACATGGCAAAACAACTACTGTTCAGTGAAGAAGCACGGCGCGCGATCCTGCATGGCGTGGACCAGCTCGCAAACGCAGTCAAGGTCACCCTCGGCCCCAAAGGCCGCAACGTGGTCCTTGAAAAGAAATACGGATCTCCCACCATCACCAAGGACGGCGTCTCAGTCGCCAAAGAGATCGAACTCGAAGACCCTTATGAAAATATGGGCGCCCAGATGGTCAAGGAAGTCGCTTCCAAAACTTCTGATGTCGCCGGCGACGGAACCACCACCGCGACCATTCTCGCACAATCGATCTACCGCGAAGGCCTGAAGAATGTCACGGCCGGAGCAAACCCGATGGCACTCAAGCGCGGCATTGATAAAGCCGTGGAAGCCATCGTGGCCGAACTCGACAGAGTCTCCAAACCCATCGGCAAGGATAAAAAAGAGATCGCACAGATCGCCTCGATTGCCGCGAATTCCGACACCACGATCGGCGATCATATCGCAGAAGCCATGGACAAAGTCGGCAAGGACGGCGTCATCACGGTCGAAGAAGCCAAAACCACGGCGACGACCTTGGATGTGGTCGAAGGCATGCAGTTCGATCAGGGATATCTTTCTCCGTATTTCGTGACAGATACCGAGCGCATGGAAGTCGTGCTTGAAGAACCGTTCATTCTCATTAATGAGAAAAAGATCTCGTCGGTGAAGGACATGCTCCCGATCCTCGAAGCCGCTTCCAAAGCCGGGAAACCGCTCGTCATTATCGCTGAAGAAGTGGACGGCGAAGCGCTCGCAACCCTCGTGGTCAACAAGATCCGCGGCACGCTTGCCGTTTGCGCGGTCAAAGCCCCGGGATACGGCGATCGCCGTAAGGCCATGCTGGAAGACATCGCGATCCTCACCGGCGGCAAGGCGATCACAGAAGACCTCGGGATCAAACTCGAAAACGTGACCCTGAAGGATCTCGGCCGCGCGAAACGCATCACCGTGGACAAAGATAAGACCACGATCATCGAAGGCGCGGGCAAGAGCACGGATATCACCAGCCTGTCTCTTAT
>CAYMER010000119.1:0-6203 GCA_964389345.1 uncultured bacterium
TTGTATTCCTCAAGGATCTCATAGGAACACTTCGGGACTACGCCGAGATCTTCAGCGCAGGGTAGCATCTTCGCGCTGTCAAGCATGACCTCCAGGATCTTTTGTCCGTGGTCCTTCCAGAGACGCTCATCCTGCGGGTCAAAATGACCGCGCATCCCCGCGTGCTCTGCCGGCTCGGAAAGAGCGATCGTCCAGAGACGGAACATCCCGACAAAGTGATCGATCCGGTAAAGATCAAAAATGTTTTCTGCGCATTTCATTTTCTGGAGCACATAATCAAAGTCACCCTCCGCGATTCGCCCCCAATCATAAGGCGGCATGCCCCAACGCTGTCCCTGCGCAAAATAAAGGTCGGGAGGCGCGCCGGAGGAAAGGTCGAGCCTGAAATATTCCTGATGGGCCCAAACGTCCGCGCTGTCACGCGAAACCAGGAACGGCATATCCCCCATGAGCAGGACACCGCGCTTCGCGGCGTATCGCTTGACGTCTTTGAACTGCTCGAAAAGCTGCCACTGAAGCCACTTGTAAAAAAGGACTTTGCCTTTATTTTTCTTTACGCCTGCCGCGACGGCCTTCGGCTGCTTGGTTCTAAGCTCTTCGGGCCAATCCATCCAGCCGCTCATTTGAAATTCGTCTTTCAGGGCCTTGAAAATAGCGTAATCCTCGAGCCAGCTTTTATTGATTTTAAGAAAAGCCAGGAATTTTTTTCCTTTTTTTGAAGACGCGGGACTCGCAAAAACTCTGCCCAGAAGTTCAAGCTTGGCCTTTTTGATTCCGTAATTGACGCGAGATTTACCGGTGGGAAATCGCTTGCGAAGCGCTTTAATGTCCTTGATGAAGAGTTCGAGAGCGCAATCCTCGAGATTTTCAATGGAAAGATACATCGGATCAAGCGCCATGCTGCTCTGGGCGTCATAGGGACGAAAATCAAAGCCGACATCATTCAGGGGCAGAAGCTGAATGATGGAAAGCCCTGTCTTTTTGCACCAGTCGATCAGGAGTTTCAGATCCGGGGCTTCGCCGATCCCGATGCTTTTCTTGGAATAGAGCGAGAAAAGCGGGGCCGTCACGCCGGCACGCCGCTTGGCGCCGACTTTTTTCCATATCTTCCCGCATTTGGAACTTAAAAATGACCTATAGTCTGCCTGCATAAAATCCCTCAGTCGTTCATGTCTTTAAATTTATCGAATAATTTCCGGATGTCCCCTTCCGCCGAACGTGTAATCTGACTGCAGATGAAAATCAGGACCGAGAACTGCCAGCAATCTTCCGGCCCGATCACGAGCCCGGTCGTTACGTTTTCCTGCCGCTGAAGCGTGTGCGAGAAGAACTCCACAGCTTTCGAAAGTTTTTCCTCCCGGACATCCAGCGACGCTATCTTATTCTCATATTTCATGGAAGGAAAGCGGATCCCGCGCACAAGAAGAAATGTCGTCAGATAATCTTCGACCCCGGAAAACTCTTTGTCGAACTCAAAGCCTTCGAATTGCGGCAGATTCGGTGGCAAAATAATCGAGGGCTTTTCAACCGTTACCTCGCCCCTGCGCACCACCGTATCGCCGTGGTTGACGGAAGACTCCGCCAAAAAAAGATACGGGATCTGCGTCGCTTCAAATGTCTGAAGGGGTTGGACACGGGGCCGGATGATCTCGGTGGCCTTCAGCGCCTTCTCCCAGGAATCGTGGATGTCCATTTAAAAACCAGTAGGTAGTAGGTGGTAAGCAGTAGGTAGTGGTTGGCTAAAGCCGGCTCTCTGGATCTACCTACCACCTACTACATACCACCTACGCTTTTTGTTCAGTAAGAAATGCCGTCGAAAAGTTCGTTCTTGTCATTTGCCTGATGAGGAAAATAGGTCTTGAGCTTCTCGCCGATACGGACCGCCGCCTCCGAAATGCCCTCGGCGAATTTGTTCTGCTTGAAGTGTTCCTGCATAATCCCGACCACGTCGTTCCAAAACCCTTCGGAAACTTTTTCGTTGATGCCGACATCTCCGAGTACCGCGAACTTCTTGTTCCCGGTCGCGAGAAATATCAAGACACCGTTCCTCTGGGCGGTCTTCGTCATTCCGATCCGCTGAAAAACCTTTTGGGCGTGGCCATAGACGGGACCGCGGGTCTTGTATTCCAGATGCACGCGGATCTCTCCAGATGTGTTCTTCTCCGCTTCCTGCACGGCCGCGAGGATCTGTTTTTTCTCTTTTCTTGAAAAGAAAAACATTGGGTAAGTTATACGCATTTACCAGCCTCCTGACGCTCCGCCGCCGCCAAAGCCTCCGCCGCCGCCCGAAAAACCGCCAAAACCACCGCCGCCGTTCCGGGATCCGCCGCCCATGGGCACAAAAAAGCCTCCCCTTCCCCGGCGTCCTCCGAGAGTGTTCGAATTTTTCCGGACAAAGAAATGAAATAAAAAAAAGATGCCAAAAAGAACGATCAATCTCGCCGCGGCATTCGGGTTGCCTCTCTGCGGCACACCCTTGAATTCGCCCTGCGTGGCCTTCATAATCGCGTCCGTTCCGGCCAAGATCCCGCCCGAATAGTCCCCTTTGCGAAAATAGGGCGCAACGACTTGGCTGATGATCTGTCCGGCAAGTGCATCCGTCAGGACACCCTCCAGGCCATAGCCGACCTCGATGCGCATCTTCCGGTCATTTCTGAAGATGAGAAAGATCACGCCGTTGTCTTTCTTTTTTTGGCCCGCTTTCCAGGCCTCGGCAAGACGCATCGAAAAATCTTCGAGCGAATCCCCCTCCAGGGACGGAAAAGTAGCCACCACAACCTGGTTTGAAGTCTTCTCGTCAAACACGCGGAGAGTTGTTTCGAGACCTGCTTTTGCGGACGGAGATAGAAACTCCGCGCGGTCAGTTACATAACCGTCGGCACGTTTTGGAACTTCGAAGGCAGAGAGACTTGGGAGAAAAGGAAGAAGAGCAACAAAAAGAAGGCAGGCGCAACGCGCAACGCGCAACGTTAAAAACTCAAAACAAACTCGTTGAGCGTTGTGCGTTGACCGTTGCGCGTGCGAGAAAACCTGTTTCTTGTCCTCTGTCATGCAAGCGCAGAATTCTAGAACTTGACCTGCGGAGCCGTCTTGGCGTCCTGGTCGGCCTGAAAATAGACTTTATTCTTAAAACCCATAGCGCCGGCGACCACCCCATTCGGGAAACGGCGACGGAAGGCATTGAAATCTTGAGCCGCTTCATTGAAACGTTTGCGCTCGACCGTGATGCGGTTCTCGGTGCCTTCCAGCTGAGTCTGAAGCGCGAGAAAATTCTGACTGGCCTTGAGATCCGGATATTGTTCCACTACCACCAAGAGGCGGCTGAGGGCCGAGGTAAGCTGGGTTTGGGCTTCCTGGAACTTCGCGAGAGCATCGGGGCTATTGAGCAGCTCCGGGGTAATGTTCATTTTGGAGATCTTGGAACGCGCTTCGACCACGTTCTGCAGGGTCTCTTTTTCATGCGTCGCGTAACCTTTCACGGTCGCAACCAGGTTCGGGACAAGGTCCAGACGCCGCTGATAGACATTCTCCACCTGTGACCAAGCGCTTGTGACGCCTTCTTCTTTGGTCACGAGATTGTTGTAAACGCCGCCGAACACAAGCGCCCCAAAAAGAACGATGAGAACAATGACCCCGAGCGTGATAAACAATGTCTTTTTCATGAACGATCCTCCTTAGATGATGGGGTGACGAAAAACGATGGTCGTATTATAGCCTCACGCGGAAATTCCTGGTAATCAATTTAAAAGCAAGGGGTGGGACTGGAAAGTGTTTCAGTAATTAAAATTTATCGTGAAATGAAGCTGGGACTTCCCGGCCTCAGTGATCGGGTTATCTCCCACCGGAACGCCCCACTGCATGCGCGCCGTGAGACTCTTGCGAAAGCGGAGCTCAAAACCACCCCCGACGCCCATCAGAAAATCAGCCCGGTTCTCGGTGTCCAAAGAAGGATCATGGGTCCGGCCATAACCGGTATCGAAGAAAATGATCGCGTTCAGCTGATCTTTCAGCGGCGTATTATCGAACGGCATCTTCCATTTTTCTGGCATTCCATAAGGCGGCAAGAGATAGTCCAGCCGGGACTGGATCGCCTGATCCGCCCCATAATCGCTCTCCGGATAACCGCGGATGGAATTGGCGCCGCCCAGGAACATCTGTTCCTGTGGCAGGAGTTTGTCCGGTGAGAGTTGCCCCTGAAGATCCCAGATCGCCTTGGTGCGCCATGGCAATTGCGTCACCCTTGTCAGCGAATAAGTATATTTGAAAAAAGACTGCACCCCGCCGCCGCTCGCAAGCGCCCAGTCATCGGGGAAGGTCGGGAGCCCGAAATAAAAACCCTGCCCCAATCCCCAGCCCCCCCACCGGTCGCGGGACTGAAGGTTTCCGGAAAGTGAAATGACACGCTCTTTATCCCAGGCCGTGGTCACGCTCTGCGTGGATGTGTGTTTTTCTTTGAAATCAAATCCGAGTTGAACATTGCCGGAATATTTGTCTGTCCGGATCACGCGCTGCTGCAGAGCCAGGCTATAGGTCTCAGAAGTACCGTTGATCCCATAGATTGAAAATTCTTTTTTGGGATTGACCTGCGCGTGGCTGATCGACCAGATGAATTTTGTCCCGAAATTCGAAACCGGGATCACATGATAAAGATAAAGAGCGCCGAAAGCCTTGCCGAAGGTCGTCCCGATCAGGAACGTATCATCCAGTCCGAGCATATTATTGTTGCGGAGCGTAAACCCCTGACGGTCCTTTCCCGTAAGCTTGACGCCCTGGTTATCGAAAGAGTAACCAAAATGACCCGGAAAATGGTCTTCCACATCCAGCACCACATCTGTCGTCCCCTTCTCCGCGCCGGCCCTAAGGATCGGCTTCACGGTCCGGTCAGGATTCTCGTTCATATCCATAACATCTCGACGGATCTTGTCATACCAGAGGATGGCGCCCTTGGACGTTTTCCAATAGGAACGCGTCCGCCATTTGGCGTAATAGCGGTTCTTCTCGATCGAGAGATTGCCCATGCGCGAAACTACAGCCTTGAGATGAACCTCCTGATTTTCCATTTTTTGGGGCGGGAGCAGGACCACCGCGATAAAACCTTTCGCCCGGAACAATTGCTCGAGAGTATTGATCAGCCTCTGGAGTTCGTCAAAACGGACCTCTCGGCCCTCGAATTTTTGAAGGAGCGGCTCGTACTCTGAAAGATCAAGCATCACATCCCCTTCGAGGAGGATCTTTTTGATAAAAAAAGAAGGTCCGGTCGCCGGAGCTTCCGGGGCTTGTTCTTCTTCGAAAGCCACAGGTTTGGAAGCTTTAGGCTGGAAGAGTTGCTCTTGGGCCTGGTTGCGGATCTTGGATTCCTGGACGGCAGCGGAAGCCCCAAAATTGACCCTGTCTTCATTCGCCGCAAAAAGATCCCCGCTTACGAGCAACAGCCCCGCAACAAGCAAAAGAGATCTGAAGAATATTTTTGTGGAAGTTTGATCCATATCAGTAAAGACGGCCTTTCTTCTCGCTTCTAGAGTTCTTTTTTAGAATCCGATTCTGGTTTTTCGTGCTGAAAAGGTTTGTAGAAATCGGCTCGGGCGGGAAGCCGCAAACGTTTTAGAAGCCGGGAGACGAGCATCGCTTCGGCATCTCTCCATCGGGTATCATTTTCATCCTTGCCGCGCACGTGAAAACTGCCTCCCGCCACCATGTCGTGGCCGCCAGCTTCTTTACGGTCATCAAAAATATCACGAAGGATCTCCGGAGTTTCATCCATCGGCCGGTTACTGCGCAAAGAAACATGTAGCTTATCTTTGTAACGCCCCGTGCAAAGCGACCGATCCATGCCTTTATAGGTCAGAAGGAAATCCGCGATCTCAGAGACCAGATCCGGATGTTCCACTTCCCCGAGATGCGAGACGATCACGCCCCGGAAAGCGCGCGCGCCCTGAAGCCCCCGATTCAACGTGCTGAAGAATTTCTTGGATTTCGGAGGATTCTGAATGCGAATCAGGGTCCGCATATCGCAAAGCGGCAGAATATCGAGATAGGTCCGAATGATGTCCGTCCGGTGCGCGCGATAAAGGTTCAGCGTGTCTGAAAGGATCCCGTAAGCAAGAGCGGTCGCGACCCTTTTAGGGATCTCTAGACCGCTTAGAAGCAGAGCCTGCGTTAGGATTACACTCGTGGCCCCGCAATCCGGATCGATAATGGCAAGT
>CAYMER010000120.1:0-3646 GCA_964389345.1 uncultured bacterium
GGTGCTCTAAAATTCAATGTGCCATTCAACGTGAGGCCCGTGTTGAATTCTGGCGCAGCACATCTTGCATTTTAAAATAGCCACTACTGACCATCCCTGAATATGGCAATTTGCTCTCTAAAAAAATCGATCGCTCTACGACAATCGCCCAGCTCACCCATCGGAGTATTTGATTCGGGTCTTGGGGGACTGACGGTTGTTCGCGAGCTGCGCCGCTGTTTGCCTTCAGAAGAGATCCTTTATTTGGGGGATCTGGCTCATCTTCCCTACGGAACTAAATCCACGAATGAGATCCGCCGTCTTTCTGCGGCGTGCGCCCGTTTTCTTCTAAAGCAAAAGATCAAAGCGCTTGTGATCGCTTGCAACTCCGCATCAAGCGTTGCCTTCAAGCTTCTCTCCGAGACTCTTCCTATTCCGGTTCTGGACGTGATTACGCCCGCGGTTGATGAAGCCCTGGCGGTCACGCGGAATCACCGCATCGGCGTGATCGCGACCTATGCCACAATCGAAAGCGGAAGTTATGCGAAGAGCCTCGAATCCAAATCTCCGGACGCGGAGTATTTTCTTAAACCCTGCCCGCTTTTTGTGCCGCTGGCCGAGGAAGGATGGTTGGAGGATGCGGTTGCGTTGGGTGCCGCGCGGAAATATCTGATGTCTATCAGAAAAAAGGGCATCGATACGCTGATCCTCGGATGCACACACTACCCACTGCTTGAAAAAGTGATCTCGAAGGTCATGGGTCCCAAGGTCCGGCTTGTGGATTCCGCGGCGCCTACCGCGTTTCGACTCAAGGCGCTTCTCCAGAAACAAGGCCTTCTTCATCCCGGATCGCGCCGCGCGCCGCTCCGGATATTCGTCACGGATCGTGTGCGGAATTTCGCCCGGATCGGAGAATCATTTCTCGGAGAAAAACTCAGAGCTGTCGAGCTTGTTCAAATTCCATGAAAAAAGCGATCTGTTTGCTTTCCGGCGGGCTCGTTTCGACGGTATGTCTTTATGTGGCACGTTCCGAAGGATACTCGCCGGTCGCTCTGTCGATCGAATACGGGCAGAGACATTGCCGGGAAATCGCAAATGCTAAAGCTATCACGCAGTTTCTCGGGATCAAGCACTATTTTTCTTCTTTGGGTCTGCCATGGAAGGGAAGTTCGCTATTGGATGAACGGATCATGATGCCGCTAGGTCGTGATCCGGCCGAAATTCCCACGGAGATCCCCAGCACTTACGTCCCGGGGCGCAATAGCGTTTTTCTTTCTTTGGCAATTTCTTGCGCCGAAACCGAACAGGCAGAAGCGGTCTTTATCGGTGTGAATGCCCTCGATTACAGCGGTTATCCGGATTGTCGTCCGGAATATCTCCGCGCTTTTGTGGCGGCTATCTGGCAGGGGACTAAGGCCGGATGCGGAGGTAAAAAACTCGAGATTAAGACCCCGCTAATTGCGCTTACAAAAAAAGAGATCATTCTCCTGGGCGACCGCTTGGGAGTTCCGTTCGAGAAAACCTGGTCCTGTTACCGCGGGACCGACCGGCCGTGCGATGTCTGTGATTCTTGCGTTCTCCGGGCCAAAGGCTTTCGCGAAGCCGGGATTCCGGACCCGATCTTCATCGCATGAAATATTCTTCTTCCTTCGAATACGCACGGGTTACAGAGATATTCTCATCGCTTCAGGGAGAAGGTCCGCGAATGGGCGAAAGGCATATCTTTATTCGGTTCGAAGCGTGCCATATGGTTTGCGCTTATTGCGATGAAACCTGGAAAAAAGGCCGCGAGATGTCGCTCGAAGACATTCTCTGGAAAGTGGACAAACTTGAGAAAGAAGAAGGGCCGCATACTTGTGTGAGTCTTACGGGCGGCGAGCCACTTCTTTGTGCGGATTTCCTGCAACTTCTTTGCCCAGTACTTAAAAAAAGAAAATTCCGCATTCTTCTTGAAACGAGTGGTGTCTTGTGGCGCCAGCTCTCGAAGGTCGTTCGGGACTGTGATATCATTGCCATGGACCTAAAGCTGCCAAGCGTGACGCGGCAAAAAGATTTTCTAGGGGAGCATCGGAAATTCCTCAAGCTCGCGAAGAGAAAAGAAATTTATATCAAGGCCGTGGTTTCAAAGAACGTCGATTTGCACGAATTTGACAAACATCTTCGCATGGTCGCGCAAGTGGCGCCTCATGCGCCTGTTTTTTTACAACCGCTCGGCCGGCCGGGGAAAGTTTACCCCGATCTTTCACTTATGCGATATTTGAACGAATTGCAACGAACCGGGGCGAAGCGGCTTTCCGATGTCCGTGTCGGGATCCAGCTCCACAAATTACTGAACATTCGCTAGCGCCGCATTGCATCACATTTAAAATTAAAGGTATGCGGCAGAGTCTCAATGTTTATCAATTTCTACTTTGTAGAAATTGGGGCGGTCCAAGTCGCCATTCATGAAACGAAATAAAGACTTGGGCGGTACTATTTATTAACCTTTTAATGTAGATAAATAACAGCATAGGGGGAATATCGTGAGGATTGACAAAAGAAAAAGTGATGAGCTTCGAAAAGTGACCATTCGTACGAAATATCTCAAAAACGCCCACGGTTCTTGTCTGATCGAGATGGGAGACACCAAGGTTGTATGCTCAGCGACGGTGGAAGAAAAAGTGCCGTTCTTTTGCAAAAAAGAGGGGAAGGGTTGGATGACGGCCGAGTACGGGATGCTGCCGGCTTCGTGCAACGAGCGCATCACGCGTGAGGCTTCGAAAGGAAAATTGTCAGGGCGTACGCAGGAGATCCAGCGTTTGATCGGCCGAAGTCTTCGTTCGATTGTGGATCTCAAAAAACTCGGGGAGCGCACGATCTGGCTCGATGCGGATGTGATCCAGGGCGATGGCGGGACCCGCACGGCGTCGATCACGGGTTGCTATATCGCGCTTGAGCACGCCATCCAAAAGCTTATTGAGGGTGGAAAACTCACGGCAAGCCCCGTGCTGGATTCCGTGGCTGCGGTGAGCGTGGGTGTGGTAAACGGAAAAGCCGTACTGGATCTTTGTTATGCCGAGGATTCCACGGCCGAGGTCGATATGAACGTGGTGATGACCGGGTCGGGAAAACTCGTCGAAGTCCAGGGAACTGCGGAAGGGAATCCTTTTACCGAGGCAAAGCTTCTTCAGATGCTGAAATTGGCCAAGAAAGGCATTCACGAGCTTACGGGGATCCAAAAAAAACATGTCTAGTGCTGAGAAAACCAAGCTTCTTCTGGCGACAACCAACGCCAAAAAGCTTAAAGAACTTCAGGAAATCCTTGTCGACCTTCCGGTGCAATGCCTCAGTCTTCGCGATTTTTCCGATGTGAAAGATGTACCGGAAACGGGACGAAACTTTGAAGAGAATGCAAAAATCAAGGCCATGAGTTACGCGAAGCAGACAGGTGTTCTGACGATGGGCGAAGATTCCGGGATCTGTTGCGATGCCCTGCAAGGCGCCCCCGGAGTTTTTTCGGCGCGTTTTTGCGGGGAATTCCACAGCGATGACGCCAATAATACGAAATTGCTCGAGATGATGAGCGGCGTTCCGGATGAAAAACGCACCGCGTATTACGAGTCCTCCATTGCGTTGGCGGAGCCGGGGAAACTAATCGGAGTCGTGAAGGGGCAGGTGCACGGCCTGA
>CAYMER010000121.1:0-2914 GCA_964389345.1 uncultured bacterium
CCGGGGCGGGGGACGCTCGCTATTGCATGCCCTCCTCAGGAATCTGCCAAAAACGGCGCAGACGGTTGTGTTGGTTGATAGCCGCATGCCGTTGCCTGAGGCTATTGCGGAGAACGTTCAAATCACGCGTATAGAACCCACTGTCCTTTACCGATTATTTGCTGAATGGAAACTTCCCCGGAGCGTCGTACCGGGGGACACGGTTTTGTGTTTCGGTAATCTGCCGCCATTATTCAAGCTTCGTGGTCATACAGTGGTTTTTGTGCAGAACCGGTATTTAATCGATGATGTCAAATTGAATAAATTCCCGCTCATGCTTCGGCTAAGGCTTATGGCGGAGCGGCTGTGGTTATCCTGGAAAATGAAAAATGCCGGCGAATTCGTTGTGCAGACGCCGTCCATGAAAAGATTGATGGAGAAGAAGACTGGCGGCAAGATCCCCGTGAGTGTTATGCCGTTTGTCGCGGAACCGGCCGGATATTCGCGTTGTCATCGCGAGGAGCTCCGCGGGGGCGACGTGGCGATCTCGACATGTAAAAACGAGATTGCTTCGCTCGGCATTGATACCAGCCGAGCTCGCAATGACAGGATGACAAAGAGGCATCACGAGAAAAAAGCCTTTGATTTTCTCTATGTGGCATCCGGAGAACCCTATAAAAATCACCGGAATCTGATCGAGGCGTGGTGTCTCTTGGCAAAAGAGGGGTTATTTCCGTCGCTGAAACTGACCGTGGACAGGCTGCATTTTCCGGAGTTGTGTTCCTGGCTGGAACGAAAGGTCGAAGAGCATCGGCTGAAGGTGGAAAATGCCGGAAGTTTGCCGCATGGCGAAGCCAAGCGGCTTTATGAACAGGTCGGTGCGCTGATCTATCCGTCCGCTTTTGAGTCATTCGGCTTGCCGTTGATCGAAGCCCGGCAGGCCGGACTCCCGGTATTGGCGCCGGAGCTGGATTATGCGCGCGATGTCCTGGATCCGGAGCAAACATTCGATCCGGGATCGGCCGTTTCCATCGCGCGTGCGGTTAAGCGATTTCTTGGCGTAGAAGAACAGTCACTGCCTTTGCAAGATGCTGCCGGATTCATAAGGGCTATTTTAGAGAAAATAGATGAAAAATTTAGGAGGATTTGAGCATGAAGCTTTCAGTGGTGATTCCTTGTTATAATGAAAAAAATACGATCAAGGCGGTCATTGATGCCGTGAAGGCTTCTCCTTACGGGGACAAGGAAGTTATATTGATCGATGATTTTTCCAACGATGGAACGCGCGAGTTATTGAAAGGCGGTTTGGAAGGCAGAGTCGACAAGGTGATCTATCAGGATAAAAACCGCGGGAAGGGGGCGGCGCTCCGAGCGGGCATTAAGGCAGCATCGGGAGATATCGTTATCATTCAGGACGCAGATTTAGAATATGACCCGAACGAATACATAAAAGTTATTTCACCGATCTTGCAAAATAAAGCAGATGTGGTTTTTGGTTCCCGGTTTACGAGCGGTGAGCCTCATCGGATTGTCTATTTTTGGCACATGATGGGCAATAGATTTCTGACTTTGTTGTCGAACATATTCACCAATCTGAATCTTACGGACATGGAAACTTGCTACAAGGCTTTTCGTCGTGAAATCATCCAATCCATAGAGATCGAGGAGGACCGGTTTGGTTTTGAACCGGAGGTTACGGCCAAGATCGCCCGGAAAAAATGCCGGATCTATGAAGTTGGGATCTCCTATTACGGCCGGACTTACGAAGAAGGCAAAAAGATCGGGTGGAAAGACGGTTTCAGGGCTATTTATTGTATTCTAAAATATAATCTTTTTAAGAGGTCGTAGTAGTGACATCCTTTTTACAGCTCGAAGATTATCTCCTCCCGGCACCTTTGCCTGCCTGCGTGGCCGTATTCATGTGCTTAGGATTTAAATATTTGGGAGACCGTTTAGTCCGTGTCCTGCGCCGTTCATTACCGGAGACTCTCGAATCTGCCGCCGGATTTATCTTGATGGCTGGCATTGTTGCGGCTCTCGTAAACTTTTTAGCCTTCTGTGGATTTGCTTATCTTTGGCCGCTTCGCATCTTGGCATGGGGAATCGCTATTTTGGGCCTTGTCGATCTGTTGCAGCTTAAACCGGGTCATTGGGTCACGGCATTTCAGCGTTTTAAAAACTTTTTCCAGAGGCAATCTTCCCTGGCTAAAACGGGTGTTTTGCTTATTCTTATCACGGGTGTTGGTTTATTTCTTGCCTCATTAGGACCTCCCACCGACGCTGATTCCCTGGACTATCATTTAGGGATCCCTTTGGATATTCTCCGCCATCATCAGGCCTATTTTCGTCCGGACTGGTTGCACGCGAGGCTGGTCGGTCTTGGAGAATCTCTGAATATGCTTGGATTGGCGGGGGGGACGGACACATTGGGCGCATCCCTGCAATTTTTTGGACTTGCAGCCGTACTGATATCTTTATTATCGCTGGTGAAGTTCGATTCTGATCGTATCCTGACGGCAATGCTTGTGTTGGGATGCCCGTTAATGCTTTTTCTGATCCCCAATCAAAAGCCGCAGATGCTTCCTGTGGCGGGTACCACGATTGCTCTTATCATGATCGTTCGGCATTTCCGATCGATCGATCTGCCAACTATGGTTCTGGCTTTTGGGAGCGCCTTTTTTTCCATGTCCTGCAAGTATTCATTTATTCTTTCCGGAAGCATCGTGATCGGAACCGGGCTTGTGGCTGCGTATAAGAGCAAACGATTGGGCGTGGCTCTATGGATTGTATTGGGCGGATTATTGATCTTCCTCTTTCCGGCCTGTCTGCAAAAATATCTTTTTTATGGTGATCCTGTTTCACCTCTGCTTGAGCGTTTTTCCTCTCATGGGCATGTTTCTGTCATATCTTTTGCTAATTTTTTGAAAAACTACAG
>CAYMER010000122.1:0-5284 GCA_964389345.1 uncultured bacterium
TGTTTTCCGATAAAATCGGCGGGACTTTTAAGTTTGAGCATTTCAGTCATTTTAAAATGATTAACTATCCTTCTTCGATTTCGTCCTGTTGGACCGTTTCATTCTAAGAAATCAATTTATGAATTTATTGACTGCAAATAAAACTCAGGGCTCTTCTTCCTCATCATTCAACTTGCCTTCTTCGTCATCGATGATGCAAAGCACTTCGTCTCGTTGAACCGTATCATCCTCATCAATGCAAACTTCCGTCAAAACACCCGTCGCAGGAGCCGAGATCATCACCGCCGAATCTTCGGTCGTAAGTTCCACGAGCTCATCCCCTTCCGTGACCGCATCCCCTTCTTCAAAGAACCAGGTTTTCACCGTTGCTTCATCCGCGTTCTTTCCTAACCCTTTCGCTAGAACCTCGAACATCGTCCGCGATCTCCTTTGTTAAATGCCCGTGCAAGTTTCCGAATCACCCGAAGTCTGCACTCCATCTAAACTCTTTATTTCTTTTCCTAAATGGCCGTTTGGACGGCCCCAATTGCCGCTTCGCGGTAATTGATCGGTATTGGGACCGCCCAGACCCGAGAAAGTCTCCCGAGCGTGATAAGAACTCCGGACATACGCACCCGCCAAAACCTTTTCGAATCCTATCGCCATAAGTTTACGAGTCAGATCCTGGAATTTCTCAGGGGTCACGTATTCCTGGACTTCCAGGCTCTGTGCCGTTGGCTGAAGATATTGGCCGAGCGTCATCATGCTGACCCCCACCGACAAAAGGTGCCGCCCTGTCTCCAGGATCTCCGGAACCGTTTCTCCGAGCCCCAGCATCAAACCACTTTTCGTGAGCCTCTGCGGTGCCAATCTCTTGGCGATCTCGAGCGTCTTAAGCGAACACTGATAATCCGCCTGAGGCCTTACTACCCGCTGCAACCGCTCCACGGTCTCAAGATTATGATTAAAGACCTCCGGCCCGGCCTCGACCACGCAATGGACCAATTCTTCCCGTGAATGGAAATCCGGAGTCAGAACCTCCACTAGCGATCCGGGAATCTCGCGCTTCACGGCCCGTACAGTGCTGGCATAATGCCCCGCTCCCTCGTCTGCAAGATCGTCGCGGGTAACAGACGTGACCACCACATAACGAAGCCCCAGTTCTTTGGCCGCGAACGCCACACGCTCCGGCTCATCCCAGCGAAGCTTCTCGCCCGCACCAGTCGGCACGGCACAAAAACCGCAATGACGCGTGCAAACACCGCCCAGAATCATGAAAGTCGCGGTATCTTTGGCATAACATTCATGACTGTTCGGACACATGGCGGCGCGACAAACGGTGTTTAATTCATATTTATTTAAAATGGCATGAGTCCTCTCGGAAGAATTCTCAGGGAGGGAACGCCGCAACCAATCCGGGAATCGCCTAAAAGATCGCACGTGGGACCTTTCTTAGAAAATCGTTCACGAAGCGTCATTAAGAAAAGCGTGTGTTTTTATCAGAAAGCGGGAAGGGTGTCAAGCTTCAAACATATCCCCTACGCGCCGTTTTTGGGAACCGTAAGTCATTGCCAAGACGAGCCTTAGTTAAGGAATGGCGCAAGCAATTCACGCGGAATACCGATGTCCGCCACTTCAATTTCTCCGGCATACCTCGGCCCCTCGCCTTCGAAAAGTCCGCGCTTGGGCAAAGCCAGCGTCACCGTCTTGGTCGCCTTAACCGCAACTCCATGAACCTGCCCGGTATCCGCGTCCAATCCGGAAGGAATATCGATACTCACCACGGGCTTTTTACTTGCATTGATTGCGCGAATGACCTTTTCAAAAATCCCTCGCACGGGGCTATGGATCCCAACGCCGAAGATCGCATCCACAATAAGATCCGGATCACGACAATATTCAATAAGGTTTTTCCCGCCTTCGAACGGAACCTCTCCAGAGGCGGCAGCTTCGGAGCCGTCGGCCATCAAGACCGACGGGATATTCATCCGGCGAACAATATTGTAATTCAGAAGCGGATCCGGTTTGAGATGAACGGGATCTTCAAGAAGAATGACCTGTACGGAAAAGCCCCGATTCGCGAGATGCCTGGCAATCACGAGCCCGTCCCCGCCATTATTCCCCTTCCCGACAAAAATCAAAACTTTGCAGGGCTTATAGTCACGTAAAATAACGTCGCTAACACTCCGCCCGGCGTTTTCCATTAGGAGAAAGCTTGGAATGGCATACTCTCGAATCGCCCTTTGATCAATCCGGCGGATATCTTCCGCGCTGACCCTCTTCATCGAGCAGATCTCAGCTTTTTTCGGAATTGGGCGCGTCAGGACCTCGGGTCAAAGGGGATCTTAAAGTGGATTTTTTTTCACTGTCGAGGACCGCGGATTCACTTCCGAGAAAAAGAATCAATTTCTGAAGCCCTTGGCGGAGGGTGTCAACGCCACGGATCCATTCACCGAGTTCACGTGTCGCCGCGGCATTTTTTCGATCCGAGCGACTTCGATAACGACGATGCTCCTCATCGAGCTTCGACAGACGTCCTTCCTGCTCTACGAGTTTCGCGTCATACTCTTGGCGGATCGTAGCACGTTCCTGAAGGAGCCGCGCATGCTCCTGCTTCATCGGCTCGAATTCACGCACCTTTTCGGAAAGCTCCACCACCTGTTTCTCGAATTGAGCAAGCGCCCCGTCCCGGGCCCGCAGAGATTCCTTCATCTCCTGAACCTCCCGCTCCAAATCCACCGCCTTTTGCGACCATTCTTTCTCATGACTCCGATAATTTTCCAGTTCACGCTGCGTAGCCGAAATATTTTTCTCGAAATCCGAAACACGGCTTTGAAGCGCGGATCTCTCCTCATCCCTTGCCGCAACGGTTTTTTCAAGATCCACCACACGAGAGGCAAATTCCGCGGCTTTTTCAGACTGTCTGGAAAGGTCATCCTTTTTCTGGATCAAATGTTCGATCGCGGAAGTCTTCTGCATTAGATTCGTTTCAAGCTCCCGGACTTTCTCGCCCAACGCCATGGCTTTGGAGCGCCATGCCTCCCCTTCCTTGGTTAAGACCTCTTGTTTCTTGGCCTGAACCTGAAGATCCTCATACGCTTTTGAAATCTCCTCACTCTTCTGCTTTTCATGCTCAATCTGTTGCCGAAAGTCATTCTTCACTTTTTCAGTCGTTTCCACGTGCTGCGCGTGCAACTCCCGCTTCTCAGCATGAATCTTCTGGAGCTTTTCATTCAATTCCTTGGCGCGCCGTTCCCAGTCCGAATCAACGCCCGAGGATGAAACCACCGCTGGTTTCTCTCCGGAAACCAGATGAGAATGAGAAACACTCGCCGGAGACTCTTGAATAGGTTTCGGAGAAATTGATGGGCGATGAAGAATAATCGGCGGAAACTCTTCAATCGGCTCTGCGGGTAACAGAACCTCATGGATTTTTGGCATTTCTGGTTTCATCTCATAGTTTGCGACCTTCTTCTCGGTGAGCGGAATATTCGCGGGCTTGGCATTGCTCTTTTTCTCCTCAAAGGGCACCTCCGCGAGCCCTGCCTCATTTTTCATAAAAAAGGAAAGGTCCGGCGTCTGCGGCCAAAGAACTTGGAAACAATTTTTCTTGATCATGTCGTGGTTTGTAGTTTCCGCGACCGCGCCGATCGTCTGAAAGAATTTCTTAATGCGGGCGGCAAGCCCGAAAGAAATGTTGTCGATAAGGATTAACGGCATGTTCGAAAGAATTTGCTCAGCATCGCGCTTTTCGAGATCAAAAATTTCCTCAAGGTGCTTCACGATCTCCTTCTTCTGTTTGGAAGGAACCGATTGGAGCACAACGCCCCAATCTTCGGCGGCATGGATGGATCTGGGTTCATTTATGGACATAGTCTCTGCCTTTCCTTTTGAATTAATATTTCAGCGCTGATTCTCATCGTAATAACTTACGGGTAACCAGTGCCGTCCAGGTCAACCATTTAGAAATGAATAAATGACCTGGGCAGTCCCAATACTCCCCATCCCGTCGACGCGGGATGGGGCTGTCCAAATCACCCTGAATCAAACAAAAACAATGACTTGAACCGCACTTGATTGCCGTACAAAAACTGACCGAAAACTAGCGCCGTCCAGGGCAATAATTTAGAGACGAATAACCGACCCAGGCGGTCTCAATACTCATCATCCTGCCAACGGCGGGATGGGCAACCCCTTAATAAAACCAAAATAAAGACTTGGGCAGGCCGAATCAATTTCGGGTATTATACCCCGACTCAAAAATTTTTCTACTACGACCTTTCATTTATCTTAAAGGTGCTTTCATGA
This sequence comes from uncultured bacterium, assembly GCA_964389345.1. Classification (GTDB taxonomy): domain Bacteria; phylum Omnitrophota; class Omnitrophia; order Omnitrophales; family Aquincolibacteriaceae; genus Aquincolibacterium. The sequence goes on from CAYMER010000122.1 coordinate 4,288, forward strand.
TAAAACTCGGAAAACTCTCGCTTAAAACACCCGTATTCCAGTCCCCCATGGCGGATTGTACAGACATCGCATTTCGCCTGATTGCCCGCGAATTCGGTCTTGAGCTAGCATTCACGGAAATGATCTCGGCTGAAGCCCTGGTCCGGAAAAACAACCGGACACTTCCGCTACTTCGAAGAATCCGTAAAGATAGACCTCTCGGCGCTCAACTCGTCGGCCACAACCCGGTTTCCATGGGAAAAGCCGCGGCCATGATCGAGGCAATGGGATTCGAGATTCTCGATCTGAATTTCGGATGCCCGGTACGCAAGGTCACAGGGCCCGGTGCGGGATCCGCGCTTCTTCAGCGGCCCGATCTCGCCGCGAAGATCTTTGAAAATGTCATGACCCATGTGAAGAAGATCCCGGTCACCGTCAAGATGCGCACCGGGTTCACCGATCCAAGCGGCAAGGAGGCTCTTTCAATCGCCCTTCTTGCGCAGGAACATAGCCTTTCCGCAGTCACCCTTCACGGACGAACCCGCGCTCAGGGCTACACAGGAAAAGCGAACTGGGGGGTGATCGGACTTGTTAAAAAAGCCCTGAAAATCCCCGTTTTCGGCAACGGCGATATTTTTATTCCCGAAGACGCCAAACGCATGATGGAAATGACGGGATGCGACGGAGTCGCAATTGGCCGCGGCGGTCTCGGGAATCCATGGCTCTATGACGGCATCCGCTCATGTTTGGCCGGCCGCACACCGAGCCAACCTTCGTTTGAAGAAAAAAAACGCGTCGCACTCGAACACATCAAGCTTGAAATCCAATACGAAGGAGAAAAGATGGGGGTGCTTCGATCGCGGAAGATCGCGGCCTGGTATTTTAAAGGCTGCCCCAATGTCACCCACTTGCGTGAAAAAGTGAACCGTGCGGGATCTCTGAAAGAAATGCACGGTCTGATCGAGGATTTTAACGCGTCGGCCTGAGCGATCTTACATGTGCAGCCGAACCCAATCCG
>CAYMER010000123.1:0-11460 GCA_964389345.1 uncultured bacterium
GCCTCGCGTCTCCGCGCCGCATCCTGGTGGCGCGCTTGTTCGCCGAGCACAACGAAAAGATCGATCACGGAAACATTCCTTTTTATGAAATGGCCAAACTGGGCGGCGCCGGGACCAATGTGCGGGATAGCGAGGCTTTACGGTCGTTCGTTTACAACCGGTTTTATGGACAAAGCGCCTTGCTTTTGAATCTGGAATACCGATACACAGTGATGGAATACAAAAAATTTAAACTGAAGGCGGCTTTTTTTAATGATCTTGGAGAGGTCTTCGGCAAAATTCACCAATTCCGTTTGAAAGATCTCCGGGAGTCGTACGGCGTCGGTCTCTATCTCAGCTATTCCAAGAACACGCTCCTGAATTTTTCGGTAGCTCATGGCAACGAAGGTACGCGATTCTATGTTAAGAACAAACTGGCGTTTTAAAATGGAATGCGCAGACACGTACGTTAGGGAAAGGTCTGCTTCGCCTTCAAGATCCGCCCCTTCGATGAAGGCGTCGGATAGGTTCTAAATAGGAAATGTACAGATATGAAATTTAAAAAAACGAAGCAAGTTCGGCAGGCGCTGGCGCTCGTGATCCTCGGGGCCGGGGTCTTTGGCTTTACGGGGATGGCTGTGGCCGGAGAAGCGGTAAAATTTAAAGAGAGCGAATCCTCATTTTATAGCGATCTTTTTGATCAAAATCTTTATAGCGAAGGCGTTAACCAATTGGACCTTGGGCGCTGGGGGAGGAAGATTTCCGGCAAAAAGCTTCCCTCCAAGGATGTGAATGTTTTTGATGAAGTGCCGGATTCCGGGTTTTTCACAAACCGCCAGGGCCGCGAGAAAATTTTGCCCGAGGCTCTTGAAAAAGGATATCAAGAAACCGCGGGGCCTGATCTGAGCAAACCTTTGCAAGTCACCGCGGCAGAACAGCGGGGGATCTATCCCCGGTTCTGGGCGAAGGACGCGCGCGGGGATGATTATCTTCTGGAATTCGATCCTCTGGGAAATCTGGAGCTTGTCACAGGAGCCGAGATCATTGCCAGCCGGGTTTATTATGCCTTGGGTTATACCGTACCGCAGTTCACGATCCTTCTGGTCGCGTCCGATCAGTTTCAAGCGGCTCCGGATGCCACCACCTGGGAGGACACGGGCTTTAAAAAGGCGCTCTCCCAAAAACGGCTCGAAGAGTACCTGATGGTCTTGCCTCAGAATGCGGAAGGGCTTTATCGGGCTTCGGCGTGCAAGATCATGAAAGGGGACTATCGCGGGATCTTCAGTTTCGAATCCCGCCGGAAAGAAGATCTCGCGGACCTAGTGAACCACCGTGACCGCCGGGAGATACGAACGCTTGGGATCTTCGCCTCCTGGCTTAACCATTATGATCTCCGGGAAAGCGATACCCTGGACATAGCGGCCAAAGAGAACGGTCAGGTCGTGATAAGGCATTACCTGGCTGATTTTAACGGGGCGCTGGGTGCGACGCAGGAAGGTCCCAAGGAACCGATGCTCGGTTACGAATATATGATCGACTACGGAGAGATCACAAAATCGATCCTGGCGCTTGGATTTTTGGAAAAGCCTTGGCAGAAAAAATGGAACCTGTCAGGTGAAAAGATCCAGGGGTCTCCGGCCGTAGGCTATTTCACCAACGAACTTTTTGATCCGGCCAGGTACAAGACACAATTTCCTTATGAGGCATTCCGGCTCGTGACCCGTGCCGATGGATTTTGGGCCGCAAAGCTTTTGATGAGTTTTTCAGATGAAGATATCCGGGCGCTGGTCAAGGCCGGGCAATACAGCGACGCAAAAGACGCGGGAGCTATTACCCAAACCCTGAGCGAACGGCGTGACAGGATTGTCCGTTACTGGCTTTCTCGCGCCAATCCGCTGGACGGATTTTTGCTTTCCGGGGGAAAATTATCTTTCAAGGATTTGGCGGTCGAGCAGGGCTTTGCCTCACAAGAGGGAACGGTCTATCACATCGAAGTGATGAATAAAGGTGAGAAGGGAAAAACCGCAGAGTTTCAAACGAAAGAGCCGACCTTAAGTGTTCTGCCGGAATGGATTCCCGAAAACGGCGAAGTCAGGATCATCCTTCGTGTCGCGCGCGCCTCTGCAAAAAAATTAAGTCCTGCCGTTACCGTTCGTCTGAATGCCTCCGGCATTCAGGGGATCCGCCACGAAGACTAAAAAGGCGGAATACGCTCAAAAGGCTAAAAAAGCAAAAGAGGCCACAGCCCCCCGTGTCCTTTTCCGCATCTTAAGCTTATTTAGCCTTTCAAGCTGCTCACCGGCTTGGGTTGTTCGAGCGGGAGCGTGAAAGAAAAGGCGCTGCCTTTTTTATATTCCGATTCTATTTCGATCTGACCGTGATGCCGTTCCACGATCATCTTGGAGATGGCAAGCCCCAATCCCGTGCCGCCCGGCGCAACGAGTTTGGCGGACTCAAGCTGGCCGAATTTCCTGAAAAGCTTCGGGACATCTTTTTTCTGAATGCCGATCCCCGTGTCTTTCACCGAAACCCGGACCCCTTGGGAGCTCACGGAGGTTGTGATCGCGATCTCGCCCTGGAGCGTGAACTTGATGGCATTCTGTAAAAAATTCGTGAGGACCTGAACGATCTTGTCATGATCAAGCTCAACTTCCGGAAGGTCTTTTTGAAGCGCCAGTTTTAAGGAAAGATTCTTGTTTTCCATCAAGGGGCGCATGGATGCTCCCACCTCCTCACTGATCCGGGTCAGGTTTTCCTTTTCCATGTGGAACTCGATCACGCCGGCCTCAAGTTTGTGAAAGGCGAGCACGTCGTTCACCAGGCGCACCAGTCGGTCGACACACCGCTTGGAAATACTCAACACTTCTTTTTGCTCGGGAGTGATCTCCCCCGTAAGGCCCTCGAGCACGATGCTCAAACCTTCTTTCACGGAATGGATCGGCGTGCGGAGCTCATGGGACACCATCTGAATCAGCTCGGCTTTGATCTCGAGAGATTCCTGATATTTATGCTCCGTCACGTCTTTTGCGAAACAGTAAAAACCATCAAAACACTGGTCTTTGTTCACGTTCTTGATCAGGACGATATATTGATGAAAGATAGAGCCGTCTTTGCGGATGGCCTTGACCTCGGTTTCTGCCTTTCCCTCGACTTTCATTTTCTCAAAAGCCGCCATCACTTTGTCGGCATCCTCGGGACAGATCGTGGATATGCGGTTCAACCCCGCCATTTCCTCCGGGGAATAGCCCATCATGGCGGCGTAGGACTTGTTGACGGATAAGAATTTTTTGTTGGTATCCAGGCGCGCGATGCCCTCCAGGGCGTTTTCCATGGCGCTGGTCAGCTCGCGCAGCTGCTGCTCGGAACGGAGTCGCTCGGTGACATCTTCCGAGATCCCGAGCAGATAGACGGATTTTCCATGCGAGTCCAGGATCGGGATCTTTTTTGTGTGAAGGATCCGCACCCCCTTTTTTTGCGTGTGGATCGCTTCTTCTTCGATCTCCAGCATGGCTTGAGAGCGAAGGGCCTCTCTGTCTTTTTCCGTAAAAAAGTCAGCTTCTGCCTTCGGGAAAAAGGAATAGTCGTTCTTGCCCAGGAGCTCCTCGCGCTTATAGCCGACCAAGTCTTCCCCTGCGCGGTTGAAACGCACAAAGCGCAGCTCCTCCGCATCCTTGATGAAGATCATGTTCGGGATGTTCTCGATAATGGAATCTAAAAAGGCGTTGGTTTGACGGAGCTCTTTTTCGATCCGCACGCGTTCGTCGATCTGCGCGCGCAGCTCTTCGTTGGTGAGAACAAGCTGGCGGGTTTTTTGCTCGAGATCCGCGGTTCTTTCCGAGACCTTGACCTCTAGAGCCTCATTCATATTTGCCAATTGATAAAGATATGCGCCGAGCCGGCGAAGCGTCGGCAGGAACACCAAGAGGCCGATCAAGCCGAGGAACAAGAGGTTTGTTAAAAAAAGACCCTGCGAGAGGTGTTTAAGGTCAGCGATCTTAGACGCGTCGATTTTTTGGAATCTTTCAACCGTGGAACGCAGCGAGTCAAGGAGCCGCCCGCTTTTTTCCTGGAAAGCCACGAGCTGAACATTGTCCGGGCGGACGCGGAGCGGGGAGCCCAGAAGGAATTTTTTCAAAGCCGAAAAATATTCTTCCACCTCCCGATTCAGCGGGGCGGAAGAAGAAAAATACAATTCCCGGAGAACGGGAATGAGTTCCAGCGAAACGTGTGTTTTTTTCGAAACGATGTCGTTGGAAGTAGTGCTGAAGACAAGCAGGGAAGCAAGCTCTTCGTGGGCGTTCATCCGGAGGATTTTCCGTTCCTCCACGTCCATCGATTGCGCATAAGTGGTCGAAAAGAAGGCCGCTTTCTGAACCCGGTTGTACTGGTCTACCAAAAAGCCTATGATTGCCGCGTCATGTTCCGCGTGGTGGATCTGCTGGTCCATGACGAGGAAATTTCCGATAGCAAAGAAGACGAGCAAAATAAATATGAGAAGGAATTTCAGGTTTGCGGAGAAAAGGACGGGATCCCGCCTAGTCCTCGAGGGAATTTTACTCATTTTTTCAGTTTTGGCGGCAATCACGCGGGCAGCCCAAGATAGAATCCCTGGCCGTATTTGACCCCGATTTCCTTGAGTTTGTCGAGGTCCTCCTGGGTCTCAATGCCTTCGGCGATCACTTCGGCGCCAAGATCCTCGGCGACCTTGAGAGTGCGCCGAAGCGATCTTTCGATATGAATGTCTTGGGAGATCCCGCGGACATATTTTTTATCAAGCTTGATCACATTCGGCTCGAGAAGGATGAGACTTTCCAGACAGGTATTGCCGAATCCCACATCGTCGACGGCAATTAAAATACCGCAGCGCTTAAGTTCCTCTACCGGAACGATCAGGTGCGAGGGATCCCCGAGGATCTGTTGCTCGCTGATTTCAAGACAGTAGTTTTGGGCAGGACAATCTTCCGCCAATTTTTCGACAAGTTCTTCCACGGAAATGTCAATGATCGTGGCGGGGAAAAGATTGATGTGCCGGTGCATTTGGGGCGGAAGCTTAGCTGCGGCGGAAACACAAGAGCGGAAACAATGATGGTCCACCAAGGTTAGCATGTTGTTTTCCATCGCGATGCGGAAGAACTCTTCCGGCATGTGGACGCCGCTATTCTTAAAACGGGAAAGGAATTCGTAACCGACGATGAACTGGTCCGTGAGACGCAGGATAGGCTGCTTTAATGAAAAAAAGTCGTGGCCCTGACGCATCAACTCCGTCATGTGTTCAGAAGCCGGGCTCTGGATATATTCTTCCGCCTCAAGGGGAGGTGGGTAAGAAACCCGGTTTTTTCCTTCGCGTTTGCTCTGCCTCAGGAAAGGGTCTGAAATAGCGAGAAGGTCGTCGACCGAGGCCGTATGGGCGGGTACCTTTGTAAGACCAAAACTTGCGGTGATCCTGAGTGATTCTTTTTCGGAGATAACGATCGTAGTGTTTGAAATGGCGGACCGGAGCCGCTCGGCAAGATGAAGCCCTTCCTTGAAAGGTGTTTTGGGAAGCAACAAAATGAACTCATCGCCGCCGATTCTTGCTACGTGGTCTGAGGCGCGTACGGAATCGTGAATTTTTTTTGCGATTTCTTTGAGAAGAATATCTCCCACAGGATGGCCCAGGGAATCGTTGATCTTTTTGAAATCGTCGATATCAAGAAAAAGGACCATGAGTTTTCCGCCTTCGCGGGAAAGGATCTGAAGTTCCCGCCTAAGGGCCTGCTGGAGGCCGCGGCGGTTATAAAACTCCGTGAGAGGGTCCAGAAGCGCCATGGTTTCAAGGCGCAGGTTTGATTCTCGCAGCCGTCCGGTGACCGCCGCCAGCTTTTCCTTGATCCGATGCCGGTCTATGGCGTGATGAAGGACGCGGAGGAGAAGTCTGGAATCGATCTCGCCTTTGACTAGATAATCTTCCGCTCCTTTGCGGACAGCGTCGATCGCGAGAATGTCATTGTCCAGGCCGCTCATGATCACAATAGGAGTATGCTGGGCTTTGGAGCGAATCGTCGTAAAGGTCTGGATGCCCGAGGAGTCCGGGAGCATCAAGTCCAGAAGGATCAAATCCCAGGATTTTTCGGCCAGAGCTCCGAGAGCCTGTTGCAATGTGGGGAGGCAAGTGATCTCGAGGTGCGGGCTTTTTTCTTTACCGAGACGGATTTTCAGGATATCCGCGAATTCCTGGTCATCTTCGACGAGGAGGATCTTCAAACTGGGCTGAGTGAACTTTTCCTGCCCCATCTCGCAACCTCTTTTCCAAGCCGGGATTCTTCCCGGGACTTTCTTGCTTTAAGCGTATAGCACTGCGTCGCCCTTCATTTTATGGGCTCGCAGCACTGCCCCAACCTTGTAATGAATGGGTTGGTTGGGACTACCTAGGAATCTGGAAAAATTTTCTTTATTGCCTCAAAAAGTTCACTGAACTCATAGGGTTTTGTCAAATAAGCATCGGCGCCGATGACTTTTCCAAGGACCTTGTCGACCACCGAATCTTTACCAGTCAACATGATGATGGGAATTTTCACGAGTTTTTCATCAAAGCTTTCACGGAGAGTCTTGCAGACCTCTTCGCCGGGAAGTTTTGGGAGCATGAGATCAAGAATAATGAGATCGGGAATTGTTTCTGTCGCTTCTTTCAGGCCGGTCATGCCGTCGAAGGCCGCGGAAACCGCAAAGCCGAGGCTTTTCAGCCGGAGCGTCAGAAATTTGCTGGCGCTGTACTCATCTTCGATGATAAGAATGCGTTTTTTCTTGGTAGGAATTTTTTCCACGGGACCGGCTTTTTGCGTACTTACTTTCATTATTTGATCCGTGGTTCTTGCTGCCATATCAAACCCCCTTTTAAAAAGTGGGCGAGAAAAACCCAAAGCTTATTTCTCAGAACGCAGCAACCCTCGCGGACTATCCTGACTTTTATTTATTTTTACGGGTCAACGGTCCCAATACCAATCAATCTCAGCTCGCTGAGATTGGGGCCGTCCGAACTACTTTTCTGGAAAAGAAATATCAAGTTTGGACGGTACGGCGTTGCGAACCCGTAAAATCAATATCAACGCAACGCCAGACTTCCTTTACCTTTAAAAGAAGTATATCTGCCCAATAGGAAAAAAGCAAATGCGGACGATTTTTGGAGCAGTTTTTGTTCTAGCAAGGACTATAAAGAACTATCTTGCTTGCTCATCCGTACCATTGCCGGTCGAGCGAGCGATACCGGATTGCCTCGGCCCAGGTCTTATTATTATTTCCTGAATAGTTGACCTGAATTGCCCGTTTGCTGTTCAAGACGCTGGATAGCATGAGAATGCCATGTTCTGTAAAGGCGTAAGGCAGATATTTTGAATGCGAGCCCCTTTTTAAGACGCCAAAATGGCGTCTTAAAGCGGAATGCTCTTCCTTTGTCAATTCGAACATAAAATCCGCCGGAAATCTTGATAGGTTCCTCCGAACGGTCCTTTTTAAGTCGTAAGTGGTTACACCATAGAGTTCTGCCAAATCCTTATCCAACATGACCCTCTGCCCGCGAAGCAGGAGAATCTTGTTCAGAATGATTTCCTGAGGAATAAGCCTTGTTGTCATGGTTGACGTCTTTTCATTTTTTATCCATACCACTGCCGGTCCAAACTTCGATATTGAATAGCCTCTGCAATATGTTCCGACTGGATTTGCTCGCACCCGGCTAAGTCGCTGATCGTTCTAGAAATTTTCAGGATCTTGTAATAGGCGCGGGCTGATAAATGAAGCTCCTTCATCGCCATTTCAATAAGCTTGCGGCCCTGGAGGTCGGGGGCGGCGAATTCTTTGATGTCCTTGGGATTCATTTGGGAGTTGGTTTTGTAGAAGCGCATACGATAGCGCGCCCGTTGGATCTTGCGGCATTCGCAGACTCTCTCCCGTATAACCGCCGAACTGTCCGCCGGCTCCTGGCTCACAAGCGTTTGGAATGATAATGCCGGCACTTCAATATGAATATCGATCCTGTCCAGGACCGGTCCCGAGATTTTGGACTGATACTTATGAATTTGCCCCAGCGAACACCGGCAGGTTTTGCGGGCGTCTCCCAAATAACCACATTGACATGGATTCATGGCCACGACGAGCAAGAAGTGGGCCGGGAACGTAATCTGGCTTTTGGCGCGTGAGATCGTGATGCATCCGTCCTCGAGCGGACCGCGCAATGTTTCCAATGCGTCGCGGCGGAATTCCGGAAGTTCATCGAGGAAGAGCACGCCTCCGTGCGAAAGCGACATTTCTCCGGGGCGAGGGGACGTGCCGCCTCCCGTTAAGGCGATGGCAGACGCTGTGTAGTGGGGAGTGCGGAAGGGCCTCTCAGAAATGAGACCGTTCCCCTGAGGGATCAAGCCCGCCACGCTGTGGATTTTGGTGATCTCTAGGGCTTCCTCGGAGTTCATCGGCGGAAGAATGCCCGGTATGCGTTTGGCGAGCATAGTTTTTCCACTGCCAGGGGGACCGATAAAAAGAATTTTGTGATCTCCGGCCACGGCGATCTCCAAGGCTCGTTTAGCGGCCTGCTGGCCGCGGACCTCTGAAAAGTCAGGCGCGTTCTGGGACGGAGCCTTATTCTTATAAGGAAGATTCCGGAGAGGAGAGATCGTTTTTTCGCCGAGCAGGAAATCAACCGTCTCTTTGAGACTTTTGACAGGATAGACGGTCACGTCTTTTGCGAGCGCCGCCTCTTCTCCGTTCTCGGCCGGAAGGACGAACGAAGAATTCTTAAGACCTGTGGTGATGGAGATGACGCCGCGCATGGGCCGCAAGGTTCCGTCGAGCGCTAATTCTCCGAGGAAAACATGGCCTGCCAGTTTTTCGGGGGGAAGGATGCCGTGGCAGGCCAGGATGCCTACGGCGATAGGGAAGTCGAATGCGGCGCCCTCCTTTTTGAGGTCCGCGGGGGCAAGGCTGATCGTGATTTTGTCGGGTGGGATGTGAAAGCCGCTATTCTTGAGCGCGGTGCGGACCCGCTCCCGGGCCTCTTTAATACTGGTATCCGGAAGTCCTACCAGGATCAGCTGAGGTAGGCCGTCGCTGATATCGACTTCAATATCCACGGGAAAGGCATGGATGCCTATAGCAAAGGCGCTTTTGATGCGTATCATAATATTTCCTCTCGTTTTCCGTCCATTAAACAGACTTGCTTTTTAAATGAGCTAAACTTATAATAACGCTCTCTTTTGGGGAACCCAAGAAGAGAAATACTCTATCGTCATATTTTTTATGATAATAGCGCATAAATAAGAAAGGTGTCAACTCTTTTCCCGTCTTTCCAAAAGGATCTATGATCGCGATTCTGAACCCCCCATTTCATAGCGAGAAGGCCTTTGCCGCTGTTTTTTTAAGCTGGTTTGTGGCTCAGGCTCTCAAGGTGATCTTGAGCGGAGCAAACAAAAAGAAGTTCGATGTCCGCTGGCTTTTTGACACGGGAGGGATGCCGAGCGCGCATTCGGCGACCGTGGCAAGTCTTGCGACGGTAGTGGGACTTTATTATGGTTTTAGAAGCATCCCGTTCCTGATCGGGTTGATCCTATGTCTTATTACGATGTTTGATGCCGCGGGAGTTCGCCGGCATTTGGGGTGGCAGGGCAAGATCTTAAATGAAATCGTGGACGAATTTTATGCAAAAGGTGCTGTTCCGGAAAAACGCCTGAAGGAGCTTCTCGGCCACACACCGTTTGAAGTGATCGCAGGTGCGGCATTAGGGATCGTCATGGCTTATCTTTTTTGCTGGTGAGAGGATAAAAATGAAAAAAAATATCGGCCTTATTGTTTTTATTGCCACGTTGTTTTTCATGTCAACCGGGGCGTTCGCGGCGGAAACGGATGCTGAAAAGGCGACCGATAAGACGCTTGCCGCGCTGGAGCCTGAAAAGAGTAATGCCGCCGAAGAAATGAAGGCGGCCGACAAAGACGCTTTCAAGGAAGACGACTTTTTTGCTAAGGAAGCCAAGACGGCGCCGGTCGCCGCTGTTCCCGACACCGAAAAGAAAGAGAATGCGGAGACTGCCGTAAACGCCGAAACAGTAAGACAGGAGACTTCTTCGGCGTTGAACCCGCAAGAAATGCAGCGGCGCTGGAAGGCGCTCTTTTCCAAAGAGATAGACTCGGACAGCATGGCCTACACCGTGAAACCCGGCGACAGTCTCTATGTGCTCGCGCGGAAGAATCATACGACCGTGGATTTTATTAAAAAGATCAACGGCCTCAAGGGCGATAGCCTCTACCCCAAGATGAAGCTCAAGATCCATACAGCGCCCTTTTCGATCCAGATAGACAAATCCAGGAATACGTTGGTCCTTTTTTCGAAGGGCGAGGCGGTAAAAAAGTATTCCGTAGCGACAGGCAAAAAGAACTGTACGCCGGTCGGCGAATTCAAGATCACGGACAAACTTGTTCATCCGACCTGGTTCAAGACGGGGGCCATTCTTCCTCCTGGAAGTCCAGAGAACGCTCTTGGGACACGCTGGATGGGATTTGACAAGCCCGCCTATGGGATCCACGGCACGATTGAGCCGAAGAGTATCGGCACCCAGGCCTCCGAGGGCTGTATTCGTATGTTGAACGAAGATGTTGAGGAACTTTATGGCATGGTCCCGGTCGGCACGAAGGTCACCATTCAGGACTAACTCCGGAAGAATTTACGCCTATGTCTAAAAAAATAAAGAAAAAAAAATCTCACACCCGAAAAACGGTTGAGCCGACTGCGGGCAAAGACAAGATCAAGCTCGGCACGCGGGATATCTTTGATGCCTGCCTTTCATTTGAGCGGCCCGTCGTGGAGATGGAAAGGAAGATTAACGAGCTTCGCAAGATCAATCACGACGGCATCGACCTTTCCGGCGAGATCAAAAGCGCAGAGAAAAAGCTCGAAAAGGCTATCCAGGACATTTTCGATCATCTGACGCCTTGGCAACGCGTGCAGGTGGCGCGCCACCCCCTTCGCCCGTACACGCTTGATTACGTAAACTATTTGACCACGGATTTTCTTGAGATTCACGGAGATCGGCGCTTCAGCGATGATCGGGCCATTGTGACAGGGATCGCGAAATGGGAGGGCAAGGAGCCGGTCTGTATCATCGGCCATCAGAAAGGGCGTGATACCAAAGAGAATCTGATGCGAAGCTTTGGAAGTGCCCATCCCGAGGGTTATCGCAAGGCGATGCGTGCCATGGAGCTTGCGGCGAAGCACAATCTTCCGATCCTGTGCTTTATTGATACGCCCGGCGCTTATCCGGGTATCGGCGCTGAAGAGCGCGGCCAGGCCGAGGCCATCGCTTACAATCTTAGGGCGATGGGGGAGCTTAAGGTTCCTATCATCTGCATCGTAATCGGCGAAGGCGGCAGCGGCGGCGCTTTGGGAATCGGGGTTGGGGACAGGATCTTTGTGATGGAGAACGCTTATTACTCCGTCATTTCTCCGGAAGGTTGTGCTGCCAT
>CAYMER010000124.1:0-3360 GCA_964389345.1 uncultured bacterium
CGAATAAACACATTCCTAGGAAAAACCAAAATTGACGTACGGCCGGCCGCTCTCACGCACCAGCATGTTAAGCGTCGGGTCATCGCCAAAATAGGAAACAAGCCCCGGATCCTGGACTTGTTCGAGGAAACGGCGGAACGAATCCGTCAAATTTTCCCAGGTGCCATAATGGTCCAAATGCTCTGGCTCGAGGTTCGTGATAATCGAATAATGCGGTGCGTAAAACTCATGCGAGCTGTCGCTTTCGTCCACCTCGCTTACCCAATAATCGCGGCCGCCGGCCACAATATTGGTATCATAATTGAGCATGTCGCTGCCGACGAAACAGGTAGGATTCGCGCCAATCTGGGATAGCACGTGAGAGACCATGGCCGACGTTGTGGTCTTGCCATGCGTTCCCAAGACTCCGATCGAGGTCTCGGCATGGTTTAAAAGCGAGGCAAGCACCTCCGCCCGGTGATGGACCTTGCGGCCAAGCCTTCGGGCCTCTTTGAGCTCCAGATGATCTCTGCCGATCGCGGTGGAATAGATAATGAGGTCCGCTTCACCAAATCCAATGATTTTTTGGCCGATGTGCACCGGAATGCCGGAGCGGCGGAGATTTTGCGTAACCAATGTTTCTTTGGTGTCAGAACCGGAGACCGAAAGACCCAGATGTTTCAAAATGCGCGCAAGCCCGCTCATTCCGGAACCTCCGATCCCGATCAGATAGGCCGCGCGACTGTCCTGAATAATATTATCGCGAACAATTTTCATGGGTTTCAATCAACTTTCGAGCTATTTCAATAAGTTCATTCGTGGCTTGAGGCCTCGCGAGCCCCTTCATTGATTTCGCAAAACCCGTTAGTGACCCGGGATCTTCGATGTAATGATGCAACTGTTCGACAAGCCAGGTTTTCGCCGCGGAATCCTCATCATGAAAGATCAGCCCTCCTTTTTCCGCGAAGCTTTTCGCATTGTACTTTTGATGGCCGCCCGCATGCGGGTAAGGGATCACGAACGCCGGAACTCCGAATGCCGCAAGTTCAAAAAGCGTGTTCGCTCCGGCCCGAGTGATGGCGAGATCTGCTCTGCAAAAAAGCTCATCCATGGCACTGTAAAATGGATGCACTTCATTCGATAAGGCCAGCTTCTCGTAACGCTCCGTCACCCAAACTTGGTCCCGTTTTCCTGTAACATGAATAACGGCAATTTTGGACCTTTCTTCATCCGATAAAGCTGCGATCGCGTCCGTAACGATCGTATTCAAACCCCGAGAGCCTTGCGATCCTCCGACCACAAGCAGTGTGAACGGACGAGGGGTCGATCCTCCCCTTGCCTTCGCCGCCGCGTCCACAATAAACGACCGCAAAGGCAGCCCCACCATGTGGAGAATTTTTGGTTTTTGAAGGAATAGCGTTCCCTCAAAACTTTCAACCACAACATCCATGTGGGGTACAAGCCAGTGGGTCGCTTTTCCGGGAACCCTATTCTGTTCGTGAATGAGCGTAGGAATCTTGAGCCAGTGCGCCATCATCATCCCCGGATACGACACAAAGCTTCCGAACCCGACGCAAAGATCCGGCCTTGTCCGTCTCAAAAAAACAAACGCCTGAAAAAAAAGATACGGAAAAAGGAAAAACGGCTTCAGCGTCTTCCAGGAAAATCCTCCTGGAAAACCGAATTCGGGAAGGTACGAAACCGAGCCAAAGATCCCCGGCGACATTTTACCAACAAGAGATTTCGCCCGGTGGCATGTGACGAGATCGATTCGGGAATCCGGAAAGCGCTTGCGAAATCCTTCACTGAACGACTGCGCGGGAAAGACATGACCGCCTGTGGGACCGGCATAAACCACCAGACGCATCACAGGGCGGAAAGTTTTTGAAAGATCCGTGGGATTCGGCATATCAGCTGCTGTGGCGTTTGCGACCGTCAATAGCCACGAGAATTCCGACCGCGATCAAATTCACCACGATCGAGCTTCCACCGTAACTGATGAAAGGTAGCGGCAACCCTTTGGTGGGAACAAGACCGGTCGCGACCATCATATGAATCACGGTCTGTAAAACAATGAGAAGCGTGATCGAAGTGATCAAAAGCTTCTCGAACGGCGGGTCCGCCCTTCGCGCCATCCGGATGCAGCAGACGAAAAACAGGATATAAAGTGCCATCACGACCATAATACCGATAAGCCCGAGCTCTTCTCCGATCACAGCGAGGATAAAGTCATTATGGCTCGAAGGAAGATAAAAAAGCTTTTGCGTGCTCTGTCCGAGCCCCACGCCGTGTATCCCGCCGGAAGCAAACGCAAGAAAAGATTGGATGATCTGGAAGCCTGACCCTTGAGGATTTTCCCACGGATTTAAATAAGCCTCGAGACGGCTCAGGCGGTACGGCACACGGATGATCAAAAAATAAAGAGCCGGCAGCAAAAGCGCCATGGCGCCAAACACATAGCGCAAGCGAAGCCCCGAAACGAAAAAAATAATCGAGGTCATCATCACGATGAACGCTACAGAACCCAGGTCAGGCTCCAGGAGCGTCAGGCCACAAACCAAGCCGATCAAGAGAAGCGGCGGGATGAATACCCGGACATCCCCTTTTTGGACCCAGGCGATCTTCCGCCCAATATAATCCGCCAGATAGATGCAACAGGCCAGCTTCGCGAATTCCACAGGCTGGAACTGGAATCCTCCGACGTGGATCCAGCGCCGCGCCCCGCCCGCCGAATGTCCGATCACGGGAAGGTAGACCGTCATCAAAAGCATGATCGCAAGCAACATGAACGCGCGGGCGTTCTGTTTGTAGAAATCAATTGGCAGGGTGGACGCGATAAAAAATCCGATCGTCCCTAACATCACGTAAAACCCCTGACGAATAAGGAAGAACAGCTCACTGCCGTGCCGGTCGTGCGCCAAAACGCCGCTCGCGCTGTAGATCATAACGATCCCAATGCCGACCAGGAGATAAGTAACAATAAATAATAAACGCGCTTCTTTGGACATGCTCACCAGACCTGAGATTTGACTGCCAGCCAAAGCTTCAGTAGCGGAAGACTTGAAACTTGAGACGAGAAATAATAAAAACTAATCATGGTTTCCTCACTTTCGCGCTTGAGTCTCCAGTCGCTGGTCTCTGGCCGCTAGTCTCTTTAGGATTTTTTCTTTGAACAACTCTCCTCGCTCCTGATAATTCTTGAACATATCGAAACTTGCGCAGGCCGGCGACAGCAAGATCGTGTCTCCTTTTTGAGCCTTCTCAAGGCTCAAGCGACACGCCTCATCAAGGCTCTCGGCTTCTACCATTTCAACGATTCCCTCCCAAGCCTCCTTCATGATTGGGCGCGCGACTCCGATCAATACCGCACACCGGACCTTC
>CAYMER010000125.1:0-6291 GCA_964389345.1 uncultured bacterium
GAGAGATCATCCCGAAGGCGATCAAGAACTATAAGGTTTTCGGTCACGTCTTTACTGGTTATTGGCGCGATATCGGAACGATCGGGAGTTTTTATGAGGCGAGTCTCGAACTTACGAACGCGAACCCGCCGTTTAGTTTTCTCTCTCCGGAAGGGCGCATCTTCACTCGCGCCAGGTTTCTGCCGCCTTCCAAGATTCTCGGGACGGAACTGGATCATGTCCTGATGTCCGAAGGCTGCGTCCTCACCGGCGCAAAGATCCGTCAATCTGTGGTGGGCCTGCGTTCGGTCGTGGGACCAGGGACCGTGGTTAGCCGAAGCATTCTTATGGGGAATGACTATTACGAGTGGCCGGACCCGTCTCAAGATTATCGGATCGGAATCGGAAAGAACTGCGTGATCGAGAATTGTATCATCGATAAAAATGTGTCGATTGGAGATGGTGTCAGCATCACGAACGCCAAAGCGATCGACGAGAAGGACGGCGAGCATTACTACATTCGCGACGGAATCGTAATCATTCCGAAAGGTGTCCATATTCCGTCGGGCACGAAGATTTAAGAAGTCCGGAAAAATATTTTAATAGTTCAGATGAAATCACTCATCGCCCATAGCTTAGAAATTCCAATTTCCAAGAAACAATGACCAAGCAATTCCCAATGACCAAATTTCAACATTCAGACAAAAACAGCACGTTTGGTTATTTTAATTTTGGATTTTTTCGCATCTTGTGTTTTGGAATTTGGTCATTTCTTCTGCTCCTTTCCCCCCTTGCATCTGCTCAGCAGAAGGTTGGGCCCGAAGATCGTGGAGAGGAAGCTTCTGCCTCACAGGCTCAAGCTACAATGGCTTCTCTTTTTGGCCGGGGCGCAAAAATGCCCGGAATCCCGCGTATAAGCGGAACGATCGCGCTTCCTTCCTTTGACAGTTCGGGAATGAAGATCGATGAGACAACGTTGAGCCAAGCTCAACGCGGGGACCAGAGACCAGAGACCAGAGACTAGAGACACGAGACAGCGCGAGTTTGGATATTTTTTTTTGGGCTGTAGTCTGAAGTCTGTCGTCTGTGGTCTAGTAATTCGCTTTTTCCAGCCTGAAGAGTGCGAATGTCGCAAAGATAATATTCCCACCCCACGCGCTTAAGAACGGAAAGAGTTTTCCGGATTTTCCAAAAGCGAGCAGGACCGCGTCACTTACGTGGAATGCGAACACCAAGGCTGCACACACCAGGACGCTCATGGCGATCGCCTTGCGATTGTGCACGGTCCCTAGGAAGGGAATGGCGATCAGAAGCATGACGAGCCCCTTCCAGGGCGCGGCCATGCGGTTGTAAAGATCCACTTTTTCCGCATACACGGGAATGCCATTCTCCTTGAGCTTGTCGATCGTGTATTTGAGTTCGTGGTAAGAAAGAAAAGCGCTGTCACTTGCCGTGTTGATCAGGTCCCGCGGCGTGATCGTAACATCCGGATAACTTTTTTTCGGGATGATCAAGGGTTTCCCTAGGACGTCGCCCTGGACGTCCGTTTGATATTCCGTGATGCCTTCAAAAAGCCACTGGTCGCCCTCCCAGACGCCTTTTTGCGCGAAGATCTTTTGCGCAGTGTGGTGAGTTACGGGATCCAGCCAGATGATGATCGCGTCCTCGACGGTCTTGGGCCTTGGGGAGAATTTCCGAAAATAATAAAGCGTGTTGCCCCCGGAATAATACGTGACGTTTTTGAAAACTTTCCGATCCTTGTTGTCTTTCTTCTTCTCGATGTAGATCTCCAGGAGCTCGTTGGCCGTGCGGGAAGTTTTTGGTACCACGCGGTCAGCCACGAGGAAGGTGACGATGCCGAGCAGAAGCCCAAGAAAGATCATCGGTCGGACAATGGTCAGGATCTTGAGGCCGGCGGATTTCATGGCCATGAGCTCGTTGTGAAGACCCAATTGGACCAAAAGGAAAATGGTCCCGAGCCATACGGCCCAGGCGATGGTCTGGGTGAACGAGATCGGGATGAGCGACAGATAATAGCGGAGAATGATCAGGAGCGGGGTCTTGTTCCTCAGAAGTTCATCGAGATTGTCGAAAAGGTCAGCAACCAGGATCAAGAAAACGAGCGTAAGGGAACAGAACAGAATCGGGAAGATCAATTCCCGCACAAGATACCGGTCCAGGACTTTCAAAAGGTTTTCTCCTTTGGAGCTACGTTAGGAAGCCAGTATCTTATCTGTGTGCGGAAGGAATCTCAAACTGTTTTTGTCCGCAGAAGTGACAGTCCTTGCGAGTGCCAGGAAATCCACGCGCTTGGCCCCGTGGAGCTTTAGGAGGCGGGCCGCTTCATTCGCGGTCGCGCCGGTGGTCAGGACGTCGTCCAAGAGAAGAAAAGACCTGCCCCGGATCTTTGAGGGATGTTTTAGTTTGAAAGCGCCATAGATATTGATGGCGCGTTCTTGTTGGCTTAAGGAAGTTTGGCTCGGAATGGAGCGATGCTTGACCAAAAGGGATCTTTCGACGGGCGGAGTGATCCAAGGCTTCAGCATCGTGGCGAGGATCTCCGCCTGATTGAAATGTCTTTGGACAAGTTTTAACCGGTCGATCGGAATGGGGAGAATGGCATCGTACCAATAATCCGACGTGATAGCCTGCGCGAGCCGGAGCGCTCGCTCGTGACAGGCCTTGAGCAGATAATCTTTCCGGGAGTATTTGACGCCATGCAAGAGCTCTCTTATCGGGGAGTCGTAGGCATAAACGGTCCAGACATGGTTTATGTGCTCAAAACGCTCGTCGACTAGGGCTTTTTCCATGGGCCAGGCGATGGTGTCCAGATCTCCGGCGCATTGCCGGCAGAGGATCTTCTCCTCAAGGTCGAGGGTGGCGCGGCACACTTCGCACACCGCAGGAAAGAAGAGTCGGATGAAGGCTTCCTTATAATGACGATACATGGCGGCATTCTATCATAAAAGATGGATGGAGGAAGACAGATGGCACGACGCTTTGCGTCAAGGATTTCGGATGGTGGAGGGATTTAAAAACCGGTTTTTCGCTATTCGCCGTCCTCCATTCGGCTCACGTTCCAACGACATTGTTATTCCCTTCGCCCTATTTTGATCCGCTCCGAAACCTGGTTCTGAAGTGGATTTTCAAAATGGCGGTTTCTCCGTCCTTGGGTGATGCGCTTCCTCTTTAAGCTCGATTTAGATCGGTCTGACTCCATACGTTATCGTATATACAGATATAGTTTTTAAAATATTGGAGTATCTATAAGGTCTTAAATAGAATCTGAAAGATTAAATAAGTTAAAAAAAGATAGCAGATGATAGAAATGCTAGTTTTTGCTATGAAGTATTTCAGGTAAAGGCATTGTAAATGTTCTAATTGGATGTTAGATATTTAAGTAGATATGAAAATCACGAGGATTAAAAATTCTTGAAGGGGGCACGAAAAAAATGAGAACACAAAACGCGCAAAAGGTCATCGCAATTTTTACCGCAGTCAGTTTGGCTTTTTTACAGGTTGTCCCGGCCGGAGTCGCGGCCAATGCCCCCGTTGACCAGATCGACGGGACGAGTGTGCCCATTTCTGAAAAGCTCGCGACGGATAATACAGCACAGTCGGCGGCGACTGCGCCGGTTCCTGAGGCGCAAATGTCGACAGATTTTTTGGGTAGCGCCACCACGATCTCCAGGGTAACGGTGACGACCCCTACGGTCGTTCTGCCCCCGACAAGAACCCCGGAAGCCGTACAAGCGCTTGTAAAACAGCTTCAAGACCGGCTGGGAGCAGGATATGTAGTCTCAATCCCACCTTATAGCATCCTCAGCAAAACATACAATATTAGCGTGGTCAAGAAGGTCACCTCGTCTCTATTGCCACAAGGAGGTTTTCAGAGCATGACAGTGACCGTCGACGCGGCAGCCTCTGTGCTTGGGGTTACGGCCGTCTATAAAGGAATCTTAGGGGTGAATGGGAAGATGCTTTATGACGGAGTGGCCCAGATCAGTAAGGAGCCCCTCGTTACCCTGACGCAGGTTGTGGTCAAAACCAATGACATTCGCACGTCGACCATGACGATCCAGTATGACAACTATCAATATAAGATCTCCAAGGAAAGCACCGGAAAAGTTGTCATCACTCCCGTCACGCCTCCCGCAGTCACGGATTTTATCAACAAGCTAAAAACCAGCATCGGCCATTACAACGTGAATGCCATGTGGATCCAGGGGACCCATCCGCCCCGGTACCAGGTCAATGTGGCAGATAGCGCAGTCTATGCCAAAGCGCCAACGACCGGTCTGCATACGGCGAGCTTTGTTCTTTCCGGAGACGGCAAACTCGACGAGGCAACTTTGCAAGCTTCCTATTATGGGACAGCCGGGGACAGCAAAGTCGACGGGCCATTACTTTTTGGGGCGCTGGGATCGCCTGATATTTTCCCCTTTAGAATTCCTGCTGTTGAAGGGTACGAGTTTAATCTGTCACTTGAGATCTTGAAGCGCATGACCCAGATCAACGTGACTAAAATAGAAGCCGGCGCGATCTATTTTTCGAAAGATGGCAAAAATTACAAAACCTACCGTGATGCGACAGGGAAAGTGATCGTTGAGGATCTGACGGCGCAGGAAGCGGTGCGTGCCGAGATCCTGGCCAGGGTCGCGGCAGAGATGGCAAAGGTCGAGGCTGAGATCGCGGCGTATGAGGCACAGCTTGTGATCCGGCTTGCGGAATGGGAAAAGAATGTTGCTCAGTTAAAAGCGGATCTCGCAGCGGGGAGGACCGATGCGGACGGCATTCGCGTAGCCCTTGAAAGTTATTTAGGACAAGTGGGCGTCAGCGATGCGTTGAAAGCAGAGATTCAGGCCCACCTGACAAAGAGCGGGACTTTGCTTGAAGGACTGAACGCTGCCGGAGAGCAGTACGCGTCCTTTTTGAAGATGGGAGCCAGGGTGACCCAGTTCTCGATAAGTGATGCGAAGGCCTATCTTACGGCCCTTAAGGACCATCAGTCGAAGGTAGCGGCTGCAAAAACGCTCGAGGAATTAAAGTTGCTGGAACAATTGCCTCCCCGGCGGAGGATCTTTATCAGTATGCCGCCGCCCGTGGTGGATCCCCGGATCGCGCTGAACACGCTTCTCGCGGAAGGGCAGGCGCTTAAAGACAGGATCCCGACAATCCCTCCCGCGGTGCAGGACTTTATCAAAAATTTGTCGGGATCTATTCCGGGTTACCGGGTATTGCTGCTGAAGCCGATCAATGGGAGCAATCCGTTGCAGTACCGGATCAACGTTGTGACCTCGGACTACTGCGCTCCGGGACAAATGTGCATCCAAAGCATCATAGCGCATCCGGCAGGATCGCTTGACAGCATGGTTTTTGTTGTTTCAGCGGAGGGGGTTTTCCAATCTTTCGAAAGTGTTTCTTACGTTGGCTTTAAAGACATCGATTACAAACTGCTTTATGGCGCGGCGATACAACTGACGGACCCGTGTTTTGGCGGGCAGATGTGCACGCAGGTGTTTATTTCCGTTCAGGAAATGAGCCGCCGGGCCATTGTGCTTATGACACAGATCACCGTAACGAATGTGGACGCTGACGGTGCGATCCATTTCGCGAAGGACGGCACCACCTACAAGACCTATCGTGATGCGACGGGGAATGTGAAAGTTGTCCTGGAGACGAACGTACTTCCTGACGGGACCGTGCAGTACTTTGATGGTCTTGGCAGGATTACGAAGCAGGAACGCAAAGACGGCTCGGCTATCCGGTATTTTTATCAGGGGGAGGAATTCATGCCGTTGAGTGTGACCATTGTCCGTCCGGACGGGAAAGAGGTCCGTGTTGAGTTCGAAAGGACCGAAAAAGGACTGGTCTCTGTCGATGTCAAGTTGATCGAGCAGGCCGTGATGGATCTGCTTAGCCGGGGAGAAGAGATTTCGGAAGTTATTTTGAAAAATTACGAGACTGGGGCGGGGAGGTGCACCATGGATATACCCGTTTCTTCCTGCTCGGAAATGATCAATCTGGACCTTATTTCTTCAAGCATGATCTATCACTATGGGATTTCGCACAATTGGAGTGAACGGTTCGGGACCAACACATATAAAGTAGATGAATTCTCAAAAACCCCGGTGATCCCTCCCGCGGTGAGGGAATTTGCGAACCAATTACAGGCGCAGCTTGATCACGGTTTTCTTGTTAAGATCGATGTGAGTTATCCTAAATGCGCTGAAGGGATGAAGTGTCTTGGAGGTGTTCCTGAATACCGGATCAGCGTCGTGGACAACAAACAATCTTTTGTGATTCCGACCA
>CAYMER010000126.1:0-5723 GCA_964389345.1 uncultured bacterium
TCCCTGAAATGCGGAAAATTTGGAAGGATTTTAGAGATTTGCGGTATGGGGAGATGGCTTTGGATGAAACGAAGCTTGCCCGGCAAATGGAGCAGCACAAATCCCTGTTGACTCGCTCGTGGATTTTCTCCGCAGGCATAAGTTTGGCAGCTTCCGCACTTGCGATTTTCCTTATTGCGACTGATTATTTTATGGTAGGCGGAACCTTCCCGCGATGGGTCGATGTCTTAATGGTAGTTCCTACGTCCATTTCGCTCAATGTGCTTGTCTGGACCTTTTTGGGCTCGGTGCTTCGACGTTATATTTATCCCATGAAAAAGCTCGCGGCGCTTGAGCTTTACTCCTTGCTCAAAAAGAAAAACTTCAGGAAATGGTTCGACCAAACTCCAGGGGCGCAACAAGTCACAGCCCGTTTGCGGGAAGCTGGTATTAACAGGAAATGGGATGACCCTGATTACCGAACCGCCTATCGGATGAGTGAGGGGACTGCGGAAGCGGTTGCGCTTGAAGACCATCATTCCATGACGCTGAAAACGCTCCGGGAATTCTTGGGTCAAAAAATCAATCGAAAGCACCAGCCGGGTCGTTTTATGGATGATCTTCGTGAAGGAAAAAAATCCGTAACGGAATTTGTGGCCGGGCATGAGGCGGCGTTTTTCCAACTTAAAGAAGGACAGCTGGCAGCCGAGCAGGCGCTAATTCTTTTAAGAGAGCTGGCGGTTTTTGTGAAACCCGGCGCTCGTGGTGAAAAATATTTACAGGACCAAATTCGCATCATCGAGAGTGGACAGTATCTAACAGGCGGGGCGGTGGAAGTAAGCGTATGGTCGAGAGACCCCTGGAAGGACTTGACCGCTCAAGATGAATTTTACAGTTCCGCATCATTAAGGGGTGTCAGACTTGTCGGTCGAGGACTTCGCGGTCGATTCGGAGAGTTTGGATATCTCCGAAACAAGAGCATATCAACCCTTTACTTTAGAACCGAGCAAGGAAGAATGGTTCGGGCTCGGATCGCGGCGGCTTTTCAGAAAACTTCTCAGGGTGTAGTGCCGTTTCTTTTTGTGGATGGTGTTGATGGCTCTTTTGCGGTAAAACCCGTGCTCATTCAGAAAGCGATTGAAGATTACGCCCGCGCCTGTGGTTTCCGGTCCGTCGTTTATTATGCCCTACCTCTCAATAAGGTGCCCCATCGGTTCGTCGAACATGTCAATCAAAGCGGCGCCTCCTTGACCAAGATCGATATGGAGTATGCGGATACGTCGTCCCATGAATACCTCGATGCTTTTGGGGCGTCCATGGTGCCTTTTGAATATCATTTGCCGAAGGGGCGGGTGATTGGTTATCAAGTTCCGGTTGATGGAACTCCATTAGTTGATTTGAATCCGCCGTCTTTTGTATTCAAAACATTTCGGAAACTTCAGGGGCGGCCGAGTTCTTTCATTCTGCCGATGGTGGTGATATTTTTAGGGTGGATGTTTTGGGGGGATATATCCCGCTTAGGCATTTCTATCGGGCTGGGCGGGAATAAAACCGCTTCAGACCTTATGATGCTCACGACAGTGGTAATGCCGCGTTCGGAAATTAGAATGCCGTCTTTTGTTGAACTCATCGTTGCGGATATCAAGGCGCATCCCATCGCTCAAAAAATGGGATATTCGGATCGGATGGCAAAAAAACTGGAGCGGCTTCTTGAGTATTTCCCTGCGCCGGGGCCGGGACTCCGTCACTTTTTTGCCCAAGTGCTTTACAACGCGTCGATCAAGGATTCGGACCTTACGAATGTTCTAAAATTCCTTGATTCTCTTTCCGCGGACCAAAAGGATGTCGCGGCTCAGCTCTTTGCCGTAGTTTGGGCACAGCCATCAGCGGATCTCCGGGACATTGGCCTTTCTGAAAACAAAGATGGCCGCGCAGCTCTTAAGATGGAGCTTTTCCGGACCCTGGATTTTCTCCGGCAGTTCATGAAGGTGACCCATCTCAACAAAAATCAGGTTCCTCAGATTGCGTCTATGCAGAAGAAATTGGAAATGAACATCCTTGATGTTCTAAAAATCGTAACCGCAAGTCCGCGTATCCTTCGCGGTCTCAAAAAATCGCCTCGTCCCATTTATGCCTGGCCCTTGCCATTTTTATCGGCCGTGCTGATTGCTTCACTGACCATGTGGGTTTTCCCCGCCATTTCTCTTTGGGCGCTTTATGGCATCGGCATGGCGGTTTTCGTTCCTTTGATTTTTCTTATAAGCACCCGGTTTGCGATTGCGCCTGGCATTTTGTATTACAAACAAACGAGGGATTACCTTTCCCGTCTTGTCAGTAGGGATACACAACCCACGGAGATTGAAAAGGCCATGGCGCGCACTGGGGTCCGTGTCCAGGAATACGAGAAGGGGAAGATCTATGAGAACTCGGAAAAAGGTATCCGCGTGGTCATTCGCGACAAGAAAACCCTGGAGGGGGCGGTCAGATTTTTGACTTCCAGCGAGGATATCGGGAATTGCATCGCGTTGAGAAATTTTGTAGCTTGGACTCTGCCCGCGCTCTTGGCCGATGACGGCGTAATGCTGGCTGATGTTTATTTTAAGGGCACGCACGGAACTTATCTCCAACGGGCCCAGGTCTGGATGATAGCCGCCGAAGAAGAAGGCATGCCTGTGCTGACCGTTAATAGTTTCGAATTCAATGCGGAAGGTTCGAAATATATTGATCAGCTCATGCCGGCTGCAGTTGAGGTTCTCCGGGATGTGGCTCGCCGCGCTGGTTTCCAGAAAATTTATACAGGAATCACAGATTATGGAAGGGATTATCTCGACAGTCATTTTTCGCAAGGGGAAGGTTCCCGTACCGTCAAAAAGATCCATCACTCCGAAGCGGGTTACCGGTACGCCTTTGACGCTTACCGGTTAGTGCGAGGATGGGGGCATGGGCGAAAATCGGAGTTCGTTTTTCTCAAGACACGGGATCTGGGCAAGGTCCTTTATGCGGTCAGTTTTGGTTTGATCGAGCTGCTGCAGGGGAACCGTGCGAAAGCCCGCGCTTTTTTTGATACGGCCCGCAACCGGAATAATTTCTGGGAAATCCCCTTGGAACCGCTGGTAGAAGAAATACCCATATTCCGCTCTGAGATGCGGGAGGAAGACACGGCGATGAAGGAGGTTGAGACGCTTGCAGGTAATCGATGGATGCGGGTACTGTCGAGGCGGCGTGACCAGGATAAAGATCTCATCAGAAAAGTAATAGGTGAGCTTATGAGATGTGAGCTCCCCAGCGTAAAACAGGCATTAGGCAGAGTAGATACTTTGGAAGACGACAGAATCCTTGACCAGACAGACAAGTGGCTGGCGTCAGATGAGAAAAAAGACGGCTGGGGTTTGACAACTTTGAGTAATGACGGGAAGAGGAATTTGGGTCTGAGGCAAATGTTTATCCGTCCTTCAGCGGGGTGGCGCGATGTGTCGCAAATATTAGCGCACACAATAAGCCGTTTCCGGAACAGTGAGGGACGACAAAAAGAAAAATATGCGCGTAATCTTTATCGGTTAATCCGTGCGCTCGAGATCCTTTCCCGGAGAGAGGATCTTGTTCTGGTGTCTGGAGAGGACGCGGAAGAGCTTTTCGGATATCTGATATACGGCTCTGCCGTGCGTCACGGCGCGATAGCAATAGTGGACATGATGGCTGAGTTAATGTGGTCGCATGACCGCGCAAAGAACAAGGAGAGCTTCGAACGCATGGTCTCTCTTGCCGTCAGGCTTTCCCGCAATAATTCCAGAAGTGGTCGCAGCTGGAAAAGGGCATTTGATGAGACGTTCTCCTACATTGATTATTTAGCAGGCAGGGATCTTTTGCGGGAATTTTCTTTTTCCGCAGATTTTGTAGAGGTTGCCGAGAGGATCCACCAGGCTCTGGCTTCAGAAATGCGGCAAACCGACGTTGCAGTGAAGGAGGATTCTGATGCTGCCGGAAACAATGAAAAAGGTGACAGACGCCTTTTGGGGGACTTGCACCGCTCCGAAGCGCGGGCTTTCCCACAGAAACAGGCAACAGTCGGTAAAGGTGACGGCCAGCAGATTAAACCGTGGCAGATTCTTCGGCTCAAGCAGGATGTTATCGTGGTAATAGAGCAGGCCAGGATCGACACGCTCTCGCCTGAGATGTTCAAGGAGCTCCTTGAGATCGCCGGGTTGAACAATGGCAAATTGCATCTGGTCATTCCGGACGCGCTTCAGGGGAAATACAGCGAGCGTGTCACAGAGCTGCGGAAGGTTGCTTCGGTCTATTATGGATTCCCACGACTTGCGGCTTCAGACAAGATCCCCGTGATTGGGTTCTCAGATATGGAACGCGATACCCTGGTAGAATTCCAGGGGCGGCTTGATCCGAGACTATCAGGACGGATGAAGGACTCGGCGTTCGGACTCAACCAGGCCGGTTCTTTCGGGGTCGGGATCTTGTATGCCTTAAAGGACATTCCACCCGATCAGCTGCGTCCGAATCAAAACGGCTTCCGCTACGACGCAACCGGTCGCTATTCCGCCCAAGTCCTCGAAGTTCTCCAGGCCTACACCGTTATATCTACCTCTGCTTAATTCGTAACGCTTCTGTCAGTTCTTATCCCTTCCCGGATACTTACCGGACATAAAAAAGACGGAAAAACTTCAGGGGTTTCTTTTTTTTGCTCTTACCTATCTTTCTTATCCAGTCCCCGCACTCTTAGTGCGGAATCCGATAGGGAATCCGATGAGCTCCACAAGGATACGATTTCATGTTACTCTTTTGGCACCGTTTCCCATTTCATTTCAGGGGTTAACGGTACAATACTGCGAATCCGTAAAATCAAATGGAGCGCAGTATTAGCATAAGGAGAAACGTCTTGGGACACTTGGACGAGCAAACAAAAAAAAGTTCACGCCGGCACCGGCTCCGAGCCGTTGACTTTCAAAATATCGAGGGAGACTCCGAGGCCAGGCTTACTGGTTTCGGGAAGGATGTCCGGAATGCCCTTCAGGCTAAAACAGATTCGCCGTTGACAATACTAATGGCGAACGAAGAAGCTGCCGCAAAACGGAACAAGACGATCCAGGAATTGCGGCGGTTGCGGCGTTATGTCAAATATGCCCGGCTCACCTCCAAACAGGGGGAGGCTTACGAACTCCTCTTTCTCACGCGAAGGCGGGGTGTGACTTTGCGCAAGCTTGCCGGGAAACTCCGGATCAGTCTCTCAAGCGCTTGGGCGAGGATTAACGGAGCGGTCCTGAGGCTTGAGAAAGTAAGGTTGCGGCAAGAAGAGGGCAGGACGCTTAAGAAGGTTTTGGGTCGAAGGCTTTATGCCGGAAAACTGAGGCGCGTCTTCCGCCTGCACTTCGAAAGATGCTGGCCCCCTCAAGCGATCGCCCGCTCTCTTCGATCCAGCCTTTCCACGATCTACGATAACCTTCAAACGATCCGCGCTCTCGGACATGTTTATGCCTCTAAGAAATTTATGCCTCTGGAAGATGCACGAAAAGCGATCCGAGCTTCTGTAGAAAGACCCTCGAACAAAACCGTCTAATCTGACCAAATGTAAGGGGAGTGTTTTGAGGTTTTGGCCTCAAATCTTCTTCCTCTAGCCGCTATGTACAGGGGCGGCGGGATTCGTTTTGGCGAGTCTCGCGACTTTCGGGGACCTAAAGCCCTACATTCCCGGATATCTTGAGATTAAAGGCCTCAAGGGAATGGGCAGCAGT
>CAYMER010000127.1:0-4649 GCA_964389345.1 uncultured bacterium
TTTCGGCACGATCTTGTCCTTCTTTGCCGCCGCGATCCCCTCCACAGTCGCCTCCGCCGCGGCCATGGAAGTCACGTAGGGCAATTTCCTCTGGATCGCCATCATACGGATATAGCTGTCATCCGCCTGGCTGCCGCGCCCCTCCGGCGTATTGATCACAAGGTGCAGCTCGCCATTTTTGATGGCATCCGCAATATTCGGCTGGCCTTCATGGATCTTCTTGATGAAGGTGTTTTCGATCTTCTGCGATGTCAGGAACGCACTTGTTTTTTCAGTCGCAAAGACCTTAAACCCGAGCGAAATAAGTTTCTTTGCGATGGGCGGCAGCATCTCCTTGTCCTTGCCCGCAACGGTCAAAAGCACATTCCCTTCCAGCGGAAGCTTGGCTCCCGTGGCTTCCTGTGCTTTGTAGAACGCAGCGCCAAAATTGTCCCCCACCCCCATCCCTTCCCCTGTGGCACGCATTTCGGGGCCAAGGATCGGATCGACTTCCGGGAACATATTGAACGGAAAAACAGCTTCCTTGACGCCAACGAACAGCGCCTTAACTTCTTTTAGTTGCGGAAAATCTTTAACCTTTTTCCCGAGCATCATTTCGGTCGCGATGCGTGCGATCGCCACGCCGGTGACTTTGGAAACAATCGGCACGGTGCGCGACGCACGCGGATTGGCTTCGAGAATGTAGACCTTGCCGTCACAGATCGCATACTGGACATTGATAAGACCTACGACCTTAAGCGCCTTGGCGATCTTGGACGTATAGTCCCGAATCTGCTCCAGATGTTCCTTCGAGATCGTCCGGCTTGGAATCGAACAGGCTGAATCTCCTGAATGCACCCCAGCCCATTCAATATGCTCCATGACCGACGCGACAAAAGTGTCGTTCCCATCCGAGATGGCATCGACTTCGCATTCGAGCGCCTTTTCGAGAAAACGATCGATGAGCATCGGATGCTCCGGGCTTACCTTGATGGCCTCGACCGCGTATTTCCTCAGCATGGCTTCGTCATAAATGATCTCCATGCCGCGGCCGCCGAGAACGAAGGAAGGGCGGACCATCAGGGGATAGCCGATCTTCTCTGCAATCCCAAGCGCCCCTTCCAAAGAACGCGCGATGCCGCTTTCGGGCTGCGGGATACCGAGCTCGATCATTTTTTCACGGAAAAGTTCGCGATCCTCCGCAAAAGCAATGCTTTCCGGCGTTGTCCCAAGGATCTTCACTCCGGCCTCTTTGAGCTGCCGAGCGATATTGAGAGGTGTTTGACCCCCGAACTGAACGATTACGCCGTCGGGTTTTTCTTTTTCATAGATCGTCAGAACGTCTTCAATCGTCAGGGGCTCAAAGTAAAGCTTGTTCGCCGTGTCGTAGTCTGTCGAGACGGTTTCGGGGTTGCAGTTGATCATGATCGTTTCATAGCCCATTTTCTTGAGCGCCAGTACGGCATGGACGCAACAGTAATCGAATTCGATCCCCTGCCCGATCCGGTTCGGACCGCCGCCGAGAATGAGAATTTTTTTGTTCTTCGAAACCGCCACATCTTCTTTGCCCGGATGATAGGTGGAATAATAATACGCTGCATTTTCAACACCACTCACCGGCACGGCTTCGTAACGCGCGATCTTGCCGAGGCGGATACGGCGTTCCCGCACCGCAGATTCCGAAATCTTGAATAGTCCCGCAAGATAACGATCGGCAAAACCCCATTCCTTGGCTTTGATGAGATCTTTGTCCGTGAACTTGTCCCAGGAATGTCTGAGAATCTCTTCTTCGAACATCACAATATCTTTCATCTCACTGATGAACCATTCGCCGATGCAGGTCATACGGTAAAGTTCTTCCACCGAAAATCCCTTCCGCAGGGCCTCGTACATCAGGAAGATCCGCTCGCTCGAAGGATGGGCCAAACGCTCCCGGAGCTGATCCACGGAAAGCTCTTTAAAATCCTTTGCTCCCCCAAGACCGTAACGGCCGATCTCAAGAGACCGGATGGATTTCTGGAACGCTTCTTTGAAATTCTTGCCGATGGACATAACCTCCCCCACGGCTTTCATCTGAGTCCCGAGAATATCCTTGGCCTTGGGGAATTTCTCAAACGCCCAACGGGCGAATTTGACGACGACATACTCACCGCTCGGAGTGTACTTCTCGAGTGTGCCGTCCCGCCAATAAGGGATCTCATCCATCGTCATTCCGGCGGCAAGCCGGGTCGAGACCATGGCGATCGGAAAACCTGTAGCTTTGGAAGCCAGCGCTGAGGACCGAGACGTGCGCGGATTGATTTCGATCACGACCACACGGCCGTCTTTTTTATTATGCGCGAATTGGATGTTCGTGCCGCCGACCACACCGATCGCATCGACGATTTTGTAAGAATATTCCTGGAGCTTTTTCTGCAGTTCGGGCGCGATTGTCAGCATCGGCGCAACGCAAAAACTGTCTCCCGTGTGAACGCCCATCGCATCCACATTTTCGATAAAACATACCGTGATCTTCTGGTTTTTCGCGTCACGGACGACTTCAAGCTCCAGCTCCTCCCATCCGATCACCGCCTCTTCGATAAGCACCTGACGGGCAATACTCACCGTGAGCCCTCTGAGCGCAATCACGCGCAGGTCTTCAACGTTATAAGCGATTCCGCCGCCGGTGCCGCCCATCGTATAGGCGGGACGGATCACGACCGGATAACCAATCCTCTGGGCGATGGCTTCGCATTCTTCGACGGTATTGGCCGTAGCGGACTGCGGCACCGGAATCCCAAGTTGGGCCATGGTCGTTTTAAAAAGCTCACGGTCTTCGCCGCGTTCGATGGCATCCGCTTTGACCCCGATGATCTGGACGCCGTACTTCTCGAGAATGCCGGTCTTATGGAGCGTCGAGGAGAGATTGAGCGCCGTCTGTCCGCCAAGATTGGGCAAAAGAGCGTCCGGCCGTTCCTTAGCGATGATCTTCTCAAGACTTTCAACGGTCAACGGTTCAATGTAAGTCTGGTCCGCCATTTCCGGATCGGTCATGATGGTGGCAGGATTGGAATTCACAAGCACGATCTCGTACCCTTCCTTACGAAGGGCCTTGCAGGCCTGCGTTCCGGAGTAGTCAAATTCACAAGCCTGGCCGATGATGATGGGGCCGGATCCGATGATTAGAATTTTTTTGATGTCATTGCGTCTTGGCATGATATCCCTCGCTTTTTTTAGCCTTCGTGTTTGCTGATCAGTTCGTAAAATCGCGTAAAAAGATAGTCACTGTCATGCGGCCCCGGGGCATTCTCGGGATGATACTGCACGCAGAAGACCGGGTATTTTTTGTGCCGGAATCCTTCGAGCGTTTTGTCATTCAAGTTGATGTGCGTCATTTCCACTTCTTCCTTGGGAAGCGATTCGATATTCACCACAAAGTTATGGTTTTGGGAGGTGATTTCGATCTTCCGTGTCTTGAGGTCCATGACCGGCTGATTATTGCCATGATGTCCGAACTTAAGCTTGGAGGTCTTCCCTCCGAGCGCCTGAGCGATCATCTGGTGACCGAGACAGATCCCGAACATCGGGACTTTACCGATAAGCTTTCGGACCGTTTCAACCAAATATTTCACAGCCGATGGATCGCCGGGACCATTCGAAAGAAAAACGCCGCCGGGCTTGTAGGCCAGAATTTCTTCGGCCGTCGCGCTCGCGGGAACCACCTGAACATGAAAGCCGTGCTGATTGAGTTTGCGAAGAATATTCCATTTGGTCCCGCTGTCGACAGCCACGACCTTGAATTTCTTTTTTCTCTTCTCACCCCAAGCGAATTCCGCAGGCATGACCTCGTCGAATACAAAAGGTTTTTGGCATATCACCTCTTTAACAAGATCGACGCCTTCAATGCTTGGCGATTTCTTGGCCTTTTGGATGAGTTTTTTTGGATCCACTTCCCGGGTGGAAATGACCGCTTTTTTTGCGCCCACGGTCCGGAGGTGCTTCACAAGCTTGCGGGTGTCAATTCCCTGAATACCGAGGATATTGTATTTCTTGAGATATTGATCGAGCGTCATCTCGGAGCGATAGTTGCTCACGATTGGACTGAGTTCCTTGATAATGAAACCTTCCACCCAAGGGCGGGAGGATTCCGAATCTGCCGAATTGATACCGTAATTGCCGATATGGGGATAGGTCATGCAGACCATCTGACCTTTATAGGAGGGATCGGTGAGGATTTCTTGATAGCCGCTCAGGCCCGTATTAAAAACAACTTCCCCAAAAGTTTCGCCTTCGGCGCCAAAAGCTTCGCCTTCGAACCACACACCATCCTCGAGCGCTAGTATCGCCTTCTTCATGGTTTTACCTGGGGTAAGTAAATCAGCGGGCTTCTATAAACCGTCTCAATCTTTCCGTTAATTTGACGAGTTGATTGGGACTGTCCTAATTACTCATTAATTCTTTAATTAATAGAAATCAGGACGACCAAACAGCCTCTATATCGGCGCATAGAATACTTCAGGTTCCGACAACTGTCCAGAAACGGATAATCGCCCTAAATCCTACTTCGGAATCGGGCCGGTGTTTTCGGGGCGTTTTTAAAAGCTCATTTTTCACAAAGCGTTTCTATGAACCCTCTGTGGCCTCTTAAAATGAGCCTCGCGTCATTAACGAACCTAAGGCCTCGGAAAATC
>CAYMER010000128.1:0-12720 GCA_964389345.1 uncultured bacterium
TTGGAGCTTTTCCAGTCAGGCTGTGCGATGATCCCGACCCGGTAACCCGCGTTCTCCAGAACCCGCCCGATCAGCGCCGCACCATAGGAAGGATGGTCCACGTACGCATCTCCCGTGACAAGGATGATGTCGCACGCGTCCCAGCCGCGTTCCGTGAGGTCTTGTGTTGAGATAGGAAGAAATTTTTTCCGGTCTGTTTTAAGCATGACAGGATTATAACCTTCCGGGGACCAACACCGCATCAGATTTAAATATAAGGGTATGCGGAACAGCACTTGATTTTCATTAAAGAAAATGATCGAAAATCAGTTCCAAACGCCAAAGTCTAAAGGTTCCTCAAAGCGGCGCAGATGTTACTGTGGGACGACTCATGGTACAATGGCGAATCTGAAATCATGCTTGAGGAATACGGGGCCGAAAAAAAACAGCCTCGGGTCCTTTAACCCTAAGAAGAAAGGAATACGTTATGCCCTTCACGCTCCCTGAACTTTCCTATGCGTGGGACGCCCTCGCACCACAAATCAGCAAAGAAACTCTCGAATATCATTATGGCAAGCACCATCAGGCCTATGTCACAAACCTAAACAAACTGACGGATGGAAAACCCGAGGCTTCAAAAAGCCTTGAAGATCTGATCAAAACCGCCAAAGGCCCCATTTTCAATAACGCCGCACAAGTTTGGAACCATACGTTCTATTGGAACTGCCTGAAGCCGAATGGAGGAGGTATTCCCGAGGGCTCGCTACTCGAAGCAATCAACATTTCATTCGGAAGCTTCGAGGAATTTAAAACGCTTTTCACGAGCATGGCTGTTGGGCTTTTCGGATCTGGCTGGGTGTGGCTCGTCAAAGATGAGGACGGGGCGCTCGGCGTGGAAGCTATGTCCAACGCCGGAAATCCTCTGACAAATCACCAAACGCCGCTTTTCACATGTGATGTGTGGGAGCATGCCTATTATATTGATTACCGGAACGCCCGCGCGAAATACGTGGAGACGTTCTGGAATCTGGTGAATTGGGAATTTGTGGCGAAAAATCTGTAAAACGTGTGGCGAAAGGCGTACGGAGTACGGCGAAAAAAGGCTCCTCAAACATCAAAAAACCAGGTCTTTAAATTAAGGCCTGGTTTTTCCTTTTCTCCGTACGCGTAACGCCGTACACCGTACTAATTCAGCATCGACTCCATGCGGCGGATCGCTTTTCCGGCAAGAGAATATTCCGGGTTTTTCTCGAGAGCGTGGCGATAAGCCTCCAGAGCCTGGGTCCAATCCCCCTGATGCTCCCAAACGCGCCCTAAGTTGTACCAGGCGTAAAATCTCCCGTCATAACGCTCAGCCGTGGTCGCCTTTTCAAGCCAGGGAATAGCTTCTTCCCAACGCCCTGTCTCGATCATGTACGCCCCGATATCGTTATGGGGATTCCCGTATTCCGGGTCCAGCCGGACAGCCTTCTCACATTCCCGGATCGCATCTCCGTACCGACCCTTGACGCTATACGCCCATCCCAGACAGGTGTGTGCCTCGGCTGTGGGCTGGAACGCGAGGGATTTGAGATAAAGCTCGATCGCCTGATCGACCTTCCCGGCCATTTGCTGATGGTAGGCTTCCTGCAATAACTGATTCGCCTGCTCTATTTTGTCTTGAGAATCGAAGTTTTCCATAATATTTTTGTACGGAGTACGGTGTACGGGGTACGGCGAAACGAAACACGGCGCGAAACGCCATACGCCTTCCGCCGTACGAATTAGAATTTCATGTACGGATTTGTGCGACGCTCGTTACCGATCGTTGAAGAATCGGCATCGCCGTAGGCGTGCCCCGGAAAAATCTGGAGTGATCCGTCCAGACCAGCAAGACGCTTCAGGCTTTGCATCATTTTTTTTTCATCCCCGCCCGGAAGATCGCATCGACCACAAGCCCCCACGAAAAGCGTGTCGCCTGTCACGATCTTATCGCCAGCCAGGATGCACTGTGCGCCCTCACTGTGGCCCGGCGTATGGAGAAAGGTCATTTCCACATCTCCGATCCTAAGCATGGAACCTTCCTTTGTTTCCACGAGATGGCTCTTAATGTCTTTTAGATATTTCGCCTCGTTTTCGTGGACGTAAATTTTGGCCCCTGTTTTTTTGACCAAACCTTCGACGCCATTGGAGTGATCAAAATGCGTGTGGGTGAGAATCCCCGCCACGACCTTCATGCCGTCTTTTTCAGCCGCACTGAGAACGGCGTCCACATCCCACGCCGGATCCACCATCGCACATTCTTTTTTCTTTTTATCGCCAACAAGGTAGACGAAATTCCCCATGTACCCGACCGAAATTTGTTTGAAATAAAGATTCTTGCTATCCACAACAAGAACAGCCCTTGTTTTTCGCGTTCTCGTAATAGACCACTTCAAGCGTCGGATCGTCTTGAAGTTTGAGCCGCTTTTTTTCTTTAAAAAACAGAGGGATCTCCGGATAAAGGACATCGCCTTCGTAATCGGCGTGGATCCGGGTAAGATAGATCGCATCGACGCGATCGATGGTGGTCCGGTAAAGTTCGGCCCCTCCGATGATAAAGGCGTGCTCGGTCTTGACGCTTTTCAAAGCCTCATCCAGAGATGCAAAAAATGTCTGCCCCGGGTAGGGTTTCTGCCCGCTCCTGTCCAGGATCAGGTTCACCCTGCCGGGTAAAACCTTACAGCCAAGACTTTCAAATGTCTTTAAACCCATGATCACGGTCTGGCCTGTAGTCGTCGCCTTGAAATGCTGAAGATCTTTTGAAAAATGCCACGGAAGCTGATTCCCCTTCCCGATGACGCGGTTATTGGCAACTGCGACAATGTGATAAAGCATCATTAAGCCTCCAAGACTAGAGACCGGAGACTGGAGACTGAAGACCTAAGCTTTTAGCTTTAGTCTGTGGTCTGGAGTCTGTGGTCTGATTTAAACAGCAACGGGCGCCTTAATAGCAGGCCATGGATCATAATTTTTGAGCGTAAAATCTTCGTACTTAAAATCAAAAATACTTTGGACCTTGGAGTTCAAAACCATGGCCGCCAGAGGTCGAGGCTCGCGCGAAAGCTGGAGCTTCACTTGTTCCATGTGATTCAAATAAATGTGAACATCCCCAAAGGTATGAACGAACTCCCCGGGCTCTAGACCTGAAATCTGCGCCATCATCATCGTAAGCAGCGCGTACGATGCGATATTGAACGGCACACCGAGAAAAACGTCGGCACTGCGCTGATAAAGCTGGCACGATAATTTTCCGTTCAAAACATAGAATTGAAAGAAGGCATGGCAAGGCGGCAGAGCCATCTTCTCGATCTCTCCCACGTTCCAGGCGCTCACGATGATCCGGCGACTGTCCGGGGTTTTCTTGATCATCTCGACCGCCTGCGTGATCTGATCCACGACAGTGCCGTCCGGACGCTTCCACGCACGCCACTGAGCGCCATAGACCGGCCCGAGATCCCCGTTCCGATCCGCCCACTCATCCCAGATCGTTACGCCGTTATCCTTCAGGAACTTGATATTGGTATCGCCTTTGAGCAGCCAGAGGAGCTCGCAAACCACGGCCTTGGTGTAGATCTTTTTTGTGGTGAGAAGTGGAAATCCCTGGGCCAGATCAAAGCGCATTTGATAGCCGAACGTGCTGATCGTGCCGGTCCCGGTGCGATCTTTCTTCTCGACGCCATGATCGAGAATGTATTTTAAAAGGTTCAAATATTGTTTCATGGAGCTTGGCTGGCGGTACTGTTTTTTGGCATTTCCTTCTTGGGATCCGAGGCAGGCGCCGCATCTTTCACGAAATGCGTGTCATCGACATTTAGATCGGCGAAGAAAGAAACGTTGAGATCGAAAACCGTGGGATCTCCCGAGCGCTTCACATAACAAAGTCTTTCTTTTTCGTCCTTAGGGCCCGCGTTGAAAAGCGTTTTTTTATTATCTTCAGTCACGGCCAACTGCCAAACGGGTTTCTCCAAACCATATCCCTTCCCGTCCGGGTCCACGACCTTCTCGGCTCGGATGCTGTTCATTACAGCGATAAATTTCAAGACCTTGTCAGAATCGGGCGAAGAGAGCATGTCCTTGCGCAGGAATTTCCAAGAGCTTTTGAGCGGGTCCTTAGGATCGGTCTCGCGTTCCAATCCTGTGATCATCATTTTTTCCTCACCCTTAAGAAGATAGACGGTGATCTTCGTCACTTTCTCAGGATCCAGATTGAAAAGACTGAGATCCGCCCAAAAAAGGCTCACTGGAGTCGCCTCATTGAAAGCCGTCTGGATTCCCAAAAGCTCTGCCATGTTCACATCCACAAGATAAACGTTTTCACTTGTGGTTTGACGCATGAAATAGGCCTTCTCGCCGGCCTGTTTCGTCCCAAGCCGAAGATCTGCGAGCGAAGTATTCCCCGTGCCAAAAAGCTTGATTGAAAAAGCATCCGTATCTTGAATTCCAAAATCCGCAAAGAGCTTCTTCTCGGTACCGCGCAGCTCGCCTTGGGCCGAGCGAAGCTCTTGAATGAGCTTTTCCACCTTCGCAGGATCCGCTTTAGCATCCCAAAGACTTTTCACTTTCCAAACGCCGTTCTCTTTTGCGAGCTCCACAACGGACGATTGACTGCCGCGACCCGCCTGTAAAACAGGACGAGGCTCGTCCGTCTTTCCAGGGCGGCTGATCAGGATCCTTTCGAGTTTCGACGAGTTGAATTCCGCGAAAGCAACGCGTTCTCCCCCGGCCGGTCCTGCGTTATCACCCGCGGAACGGACCCAGGACTTCAAAAGGATCCCCAACGCGAGGATCACGAAAATAATGCTCAAGACGATGATTTGTTTTGGTTTCATGGGAGTATCGCAAATCCCAATAACCAAAAAACAAAAGCCAAATAGTTTTGTTTCATTTTGTATTGGAAATTGGTTTTTGGTTATTCCTTGGTTATCGTTTCTTGGCGCTTGGTTATTATTTTGTTTACGAAAGGCTTTTCAGATAGAGTTGCTTCGCTCTGCGGCGCATATAAGCCCGGCTGAATCCGAGCAAGGCGATCAGCGCCGGGACCAGGAACATGACGAAGAGGCGCCACGCCACCTTGGCAGGCGTTGAGACCTTCGGCAACATGCGGCTCACCTGCCCTTTCGAACGGATACCGATCAGCGCGTCTCCCAACGTTAAGACATCCATAGCGTTCAGAAAAAAGTTCAGATGCCCGCCATTCTGCATGAGTTGTTTTTGGAAAGGCGTCGCGGCACCCATCAGTAGAAGTTTTCCGGGCTTCATCGATACCGGCTCTGCCGCGCCGCCCGGCGAAGACGGGCGAGCCTCGTCCTGCTTTGCAGGCGGGGATGCTTCAGGAACCCACTCGGGGATTTTCTTGCCTTGGAACGCGTCTGCAAATTGGCCCTCCGCCAAGATCGCCAGCGGGAAAGGTCCCGAAACACTTGTCGCGACGCGCGCCAGTGCCTGAGGCATCATGTTCCCGGATTTGAACGGCACAGTCCAGGAACGCTTGCTGGAGTGGAGCAGGGTCTCCACTGTTAATTTTTGATCTTTGATTTTTGAATTATCCATTTTTAACGCGCTGCCCCAAAGATAAAAAAAAGCGGAAAGACGTGATGTGATGGAAACTCCGGTGTTCATTTCCGCGTCCGTCAAAAGGATTTGGATCGGAAGTTTGACCGGGATGGAAATACCCGAAAGGCCGCCGCCGGAAAGCGTGATCGCTTCGCTCTGCTCATCGGCCAGGATACTTGTTTCAACCTGGAATCCCCAGGCCGAAAGCAGATCATTCGCGTTGGGGTTCTTCTCACTCGGCACAAGCGTAATCGCCCCCATGGCTTCGGGCTTGTAATTGTATTCGTAATTCTGCACAGCCAGAAATAAGGAACCGCCCCGGCAAAGGAACCGGTCAATTTCATATTTCTGCCGCTCACTCAAATCGCTCGGCCCGACCACCGCGAGCGTCTTCGTCCCTTCCGGAATGCCGGACTTCTCATTTAAAGAAATGCGAGACACGGGATAACCTTCGGACTCAAGCCCGACCTGCAAATATTCGTAAGGATCATCACGGTAGCTTGGCGGCACCTGCCCGCCGAGCTGCTGAAGCAGCATCATGAGATTGGGATCGACCGACCGCTCAGTATAAGGCGCCATGAGCGCGACTTTCGGGACCTCGGAGAGGGTCATACGATAAAGCTTTGCAATAATAGCGTATTCCAGGTCATCCAAATTTCCAGGATGGATTTGCGGCAGGATCTCTTCGGGTTTTTCCTTGTAGGAAAGCGTGAGCCCGGAATAAATAAGATGGACGCCCACTTCATCCGACTGGATAGATTCGACCTGGAACGGCTGGACGCCTTTTTTGGAAAGTTTCTCTTCCATCGTATCTTCTTTTTTAGTCCCTTCTACTGCGGTCGCGGCATCCATGTGGAAGATCTTGTATTGAAAATGCCCTTCGGACACAACGCGTAATTCTTCCAATTTGTCGCGCACGTCCTGCTCAAGCGTTTTCATCGCAGTCGGCATCTTGTCCGCTGAAGAGATATAGAACTTCACGACCGCCGGCGACTGTAGGCTTCGCAGGATCTTTCGGGTCGCCATGGAAATCGTGTAAGTCCGGCCTTGGCTCATGTCAAAGCGCCCCAGCGGAATGTCGGCCACAAGCCAATTGCTCAACAGAAAGATCCCCGCTGAAATAAGCGCGGCGGTCGTGAAGATCGATGCCGCCTTCGGCCGCATCCGTCCTTCGATCCAAAACCCGTTCAGCACAAGCGCTACCGCGCTGCCCATTACAAAATAGAGTACGTCGCGGTTATCAATCACGCCTTTTGCGAACGTGGCGTAATGGTCCGCAGACCCGAGAAAATGCCGGAGAAAGGTCCCGAGCCCCGCAACCCATCCATCGATGGAGGAGGCCACGAATTCGGTGCCTACGAGATAAAGCCCAAAGCAGATCATCATGGAAAGAATGAACGCGACGATCTGGTCGCGGAAAAACCCCGACACAAGCGTTCCGATCGCGAGAAAGAATCCTCCCAGGAACGCCGCGCCAATATAACCACTCAAGATCGCGCCGATATCCGGCCTCCCGAGTACCGCAAGCATCACAGGGATCGGGAATGTGCAGGCGAGCGTGATCAGGAAAAAAAGGAAACTTGCGAAGAATTTCCCAAGTACCAGCTCATGCGATTGCATGGGAAAGGTCAGAAGTAGCTCCTGCGTGTTCCCGCGTTTCTCTTCGGCCCAAAGGCGCATGGAAACCGCCGGTAAAAAGACCGAGAGAATGAATGGAAGCGTGTAGAAAAAAGCACGCATATCCACGCGCCCGATCAGGAAGAATTGCGTCATGAAAAGCCCGCCGTTTAGAAGCGTGAAGATGATCATGAAGATATAAGCGATGGGAGAATTAAAATAAGCCGCTAGCTCCCTATGTAGGATGATAAGGAGATTGGAACACTTTTTCATGCGCCCCCTCCCTTCGCAGGCATGAGCAACTGGATAAAAATCTCTTCTAAGCTCAGATCCCGCGCCGCTTTTCCGGAGTTTTGGACTTTCTCCGCCAGTTCCTGCTTCGTCCCCTGCGCCACAAGCTTTCCTTCATTGAGAATCACAATCCGGTCGGCCAGGGCTTCGACCTCCTGCAGGATATGCGTGGAAAAAATAATGGTCTTTTCCTTGGCGAGACTTTTCACGAGGGAGCGGATTTCGATGATCTGGATCGGATCGAGGCCCGAGGTCGGTTCATCCAGAATCAGAACTTTAGGATCATGAATCAAACCCTGCGCAAGCCCCACCCTTTGACCATAACCTTTGGAAAGTTCGCACAAGAGATGTTTCCATACGGATCTGAGATGGCAGGCATTTTGACCCATTCAAGCCGCTGGGCGAGCTTGGTGCCCTCAAGCGCGCGCGCTTTGCCAACGAACGTCAGATATTCATCAACCCGCATATCGCCATAAAGAGGAACCGTCTCGGGCAAATAGCCAATGCGTTTACGGACCTCGATAGGATCTTTAAGAATGTCAAACCCGTCGACTTTTGCGGTACCGGAGGAAGGAAAAAGATAGGTCGTGAGGATCCTCATGGCAGTCGTTTTCCCGGCGCCGTTCGGGCCCAAAAGCCCGAGGACCTCGCCCGGATTCGCTTGGAAGGAAACATGGTCCAACGCGATCGCTGGGCCGTAATGCATGGTTAAATCTTTAACTTCAATCACTTCATTTTCCTTTATTCAAAATTCCAAGATTCAACTCGCTAGCCACAAAGAAATCCTAATAACCAAGAGACAAGAGACAAGATACAAACAAATTTCAATAACCAAAACACAAAAACAAGACGGTTCAGCGTTGTATTGGAAATTGGTTTTTGATTATTGCTGGGTTATTGTTTCTTGGCGCTTGGAATTTTCGCTTTACCGTCTTCGGCCGAAGATCTGCAATAAAAATAAGAACATGTTAATGAAATCCAAATAGAGCATCAGAGCGCCGACGATCGCGAGTTGCTCCGGAGCATTCGCCATGTTTTGATGGATGGCCTTAAGCCGCTGCGTATCATACGCCGTAAGCCCGATAAAAACCGCAACGCCGCAATAAGAAACGATCCATTGAAAAATGGGCGAGTGAAAAAACAGGTTCGCAAGACTCGCGACGATCACTCCGATGAGCGCCATGAAACAGAAACTTCCGACGGAGGTCAGATCTTGCTTGGTCACCCAGCCGTACACGCTCACACCCGCGAACGTCATAGCCGTGATAAAAAAGGTTGAGGAAATCGAAGCGGAAGTATAAACGAGAAAGATGCCCGACATCGTGATGCCATTTAAGACGGAATAAGCCAGAAATCCGATCGTGGCCGCCTGGACCGAGATCTTTTGAAGGCTCCGGGTCAGCCATATGACCAAACCGAACTCCGCAATAAAGAAAACCCACATGCCGCCATGCAAAAGAAAACGCAGGAGCGAAGCGTTCCCAAGCGTAACGAAAGCCGCAAGCCCCGTAAGCGCGAGTCCGATGGCCATCCACTGATAGACGCGCTGCATAAAATTGGAGAAAACGGCTTCCTGGGAATATGCGAAAGGTTTATTTTCCTGATCGTTCATGACTGGCCTCCTGATCTGTTAACGAAAACTGGAAATATTTTAACTAAAACTCGCGCAACGGGCAACGCTCAATGCGCAACGTTGGATCCTTCCGTTGCGCTTTGCGCGTTGTGCGTTGAGCCGAACCCGGGCACTTCCAGGGGTGTTGCCGGCGCAAATGCCGCTAAAAATTCTTTCATCTTCCTCGCCGGTCTTGCGACGATTGCCTTTTCGCCTTTTTCCACGATGGGACGCATGAGAAGATCGGGATAGATCGCCAGGAGATCCAGCCACTGACCTTCGGTGAGCTGCTTTTCGCCAAGCCTTAGGTCCGAGTAGAGTTGGTCTTTTTTCCGGATCAATTCTTCAACCGGCACACCGAGTTTCTGAATAAGCTCCTTGAGCTTCGCTTTGGGGATCGGATCGGTAAAATAATCCACCGCGTCAAAATCCGTGTTCGCCTCTTTTAAAATCTGGTAGACCTCTTTACAGGTCGTACAGGTCGGTTTTTGATAGATCGTGATGTCAGACATTGCAAACTCCAGGGTACGAAGTACGGTGTAAGGCGTACGGCGTAAGAAATCATCACGCCGTACTCCGTACGCCGTACTAGGTTTTTAAGAAGTATAGCCCTACATAGACTTTCGGATCCACAAGGAATCCTTTTTTTTCCATCTCATAAAGCCAAAGATCCGCTTCTTTAAGCGGTATTTCGTAGACCTTGATGGACTCCGTGGCGTCTCCGCCGCCTGGACCTTTTTTGACAATATCCAGAGCCTGATAGAACGTGATGATCTCGGAACTCAGACCGCTTGAGACAGGCCCCCCCACCAAAAGCGATAAATGCTCCGCGTAATAACCTGTCTCTTCCAAAAGCTCGCGGCGGGCCGCTGCCTCCATCGTTTCGGGATCCCGCGACGTCTTGTCATTGACGAGCCCTGCGGGCCATTCGATTACTTGGGCTTCGACAGGCCTTCGGAACTGTTCGACAAAAATGACCTTCCCCTCAGACGTCATCGGCACAATAACCACGATACCGCTGCAATGGGTCCGT
The DNA here is from genome assembly GCA_964389345.1 of uncultured bacterium. Classification (GTDB taxonomy): domain Bacteria; phylum Omnitrophota; class Omnitrophia; order Omnitrophales; family Aquincolibacteriaceae; genus Aquincolibacterium. Next base: position 10,107 of record CAYMER010000128.1, read on the forward strand.
TTGACATACTCCCAATTATCTTCGCAGATCAGATTAAGATACTTCCCTTTATGTAGGATCATATTCACCCCGTTAGATTAAAAATTAAAATGTAAAATTCAAAAACTTTTAAAGCGTGTGCTCTACTTTTGAGATTTGATCTTTAAATTTTAATTTGTCTCAAAAGCCGGCGGCATCTCCGGAGCCCCGCGGATCACTTTCACCTTCTATTCTACCAGAACCCTCGTCAAAACAAACCATTTGCGCGACCCCGATTGGATCTTCTTTTTCAACATCATGCCCCCAAAGAGTGAGTTTTAAACGTATCATCTCCTGATCATAAAGTCCGGATTCCATACGAAGAGCCTTATCCCTGACCAAAAGCCTCGGGAATCTCACAGCTTCGGAGCAGGACGCTCCAAGATCGATTTTCTGGACCACCCCATTTAAAAGCACGGCCGCCGGATCGGTCGGACCATAAGCATTTAATAAAATAGACGGTTTTCCGTTTTTGAAAATGAACGTGGGGGCGTCCGATCCGCGCGGTCTTTGCCCTCCGGAGACAAGTTCCGCTGATTGAAGATCCTTCACAGACGATGGGTCCGCGGTGAAATCGGTGAGCAGGTCATTTAAGAAAAAACCGTAGCCTGGAACTTTCAGCGCCGAGCCGAATGCGTCCCCAAGTGTTGCCGCGAGGATCGCGATATTTCCCTGCGGGTCTACGATCATGATAGAAGACCCGGTGCGTTCCTTTCCCCTTTCCGACCCCTCACCCTTCATCTCATCAAACTTCAAGACCTGGTCGAATTGGATAACGCTCGTCCGGTCTTGCGCCCATGCTTCCGAAAGAAGTTTTTTGAGCGGGACATCAAAAAGATCCGGATCGGCGACTCCGGAGCGGTTTGAAAAGGCTATCTTCTGCGTTTCACCCAGAAGATGGTACGTTTCCGGAACTTGTCCGAAACCCGGAATACCGAAATGCGAAAGGACGTTAAGCGCGCGGAAAAGCATCACCCCTCCGTCTGCAGGAGGCCCCACACTGAAAAGGTCATATCCTTGATAGGTGGCATGAATAGGATTGCGCGCCGCAACCCTATAATCCTCAAGATCCCTCTCATTCAATAAACCTGCTCGATAGGCATTCTTGCGAACGGCGCGCGCTATCGCCTTTGCGATCGCTCCTCTATAAAAAGCCTCCGTCCCTTTGGTCTGGATCAGACGGAACGCCTTGGCGAGTTCGAGCTGGAAGAATTTTTTTCCTTCTTTAAGAGGAACGCCCTTCTCAAAAAAAACGGTCCCGCCGGGGTCCAAAAGTTCCAGCCTTTTCGCGTTTTCACGAAGCGCCTTGGCAAGGGATGCGGATACTTCGGCCCCGTCTTCGGCAAATCGGACCGCCGGTTCAAAAAGTTTCGCGAACGGAAATTTATGCGTCCCGTATTTAGCGTGAATCTCTTCGGTTAATTTCAACAGTCCGGGAACACCGACCGGAAGCCCGCCCGTATTCCGTTCCGGCTTGTAAGGAAGAGGTTTTTCACTCTTATCAAGGAACATCGCGGGGACTGCTTTCGCGGGAGCCTTGATACTCCCGTCAAAAGTAAGAATACGTCGTGTGCCGATATCATAAAAAAGAAAAAGACCGCCTCCCCCGATCCCGGAAGCCTGCGGTTCGACCCCATTGAGCACCCACTCGGCGGTCACGGCTGCGTCCACCGCGTTTCCACCCTGCCTCAATACTTCCAGGGCGGCTTGCGTCGCACGAGGATCGGAAGTCACGACCATCGCCTTTTCTCCGATGCTGCAAGCAGCCATCGGAGAAAAGGAAATTCCAAACACCAGGAAACAATAACCAAACAAAATATAATTTCTAAAAAATAAAACGTGGGAAAAATTTTTTGAGGTTTGATCCATTGGTTCTTCTTTGGTGATTGTATCTTGGATTTTGATTATTGCAGGATTACTTGCCCAATATCCGTTTTGCAGCTTTAACGATATGAGGATGGTTGAGACCGTACTTTTCCAAAAGTTCGTCCGCTCTTCCGGACTCCGCAAAGGTATCTTGAATAGCCACAAAACCCATCTTGCAAGGATGTTTCTTCGCGAGGAAAGTCGCGACCGCGCTTCCGAGACCGCCCCAAATCTGATGTTCTTCCGCGACCAGAACGTGCCCGGTCCGCTTGGCCTCTTCCAGGATCAGGTCCGTATCCAGAGGCTTCACGGTGTGCATATCAATGACGCTTGCGCTGATGCCTTCGTCGGCGAGACGTTCCGCCGCTTCAAGCGCTTCGAAAACTTCCAACCCATTGGCGATGATCGTCAGATCTTTCCCCTCACGAAGCCGGACCCCTTTTCCGATCTTGAAATCCGTCCCGGCTTTGTGAACAACGGGCGCTTTCGGTCGACCGGTGCGAATATAAATGGGCCCGATATGCTTCGCGGCCTCAAAAACCAAGGCCCGCGTGGAGATCTCATCGGCCGGGACCATCACCACAAAACCCGGAAGGCTCGTCATGAGAGCAATGTCCTCGATCGCCATCTGTGAGGCACCGTCTTCTCCGACCGAAATGCCGCCGTGGGAACCGACCACTTTGACATTGAGCTCCGAGAAAGCGACGCTCATGCGGAATTGATCAAAACC
>CAYMER010000129.1:0-4814 GCA_964389345.1 uncultured bacterium
AAAGGGACAAAGCACAGGAAAAAAAGAAAGGGGGACAAGCGCTTTTTCATTTATTTTTTCTTTTTCGAATACTGCGCTGAAATCACGGTATGAATGCCGCCGCGCACGAAGAAGTCGGCTTCGATCGACATGGAACGGGGCTTAGCGGCCTTCACCAGGTCATCGAGAATCTTATTGGTGACCGCTTCATGGAATGCGCCCTCGCTCCTGTAGCTCCAGAGATAGAGCTTGAGGCTTTTCAGCTCCACACAGAACTCATCGGGCACGTACGAAATACGGATTGTGGCGAAATCGGGTTGTCCCGTCTTGGGGCAAAGACACGTAAATTCCGAACAATCCATCTCGATATCATAATCCCGGCGGGGATACGGATTTTTGAAGATCTCAAGTTTCTTCGAAGGTTGTTTCAACATGGCGGGGATTATATCAAAAGGAGACTACTTCGTGATAACGAAAATAGCGTTCTGGGCGAAGAGATTGGGAAGGACGCGAACCTGCCCCTGGGAGTCAAGAAAATGCGCGGCCAAGATCTTGTAACCCTTGGTCCGGCAAAAGGACTTGAAATCTTTGATGGAGAGAAAACGCAGGTTCGGCGTGCTGTACCATTCGTAGGGCAGCGACGAAACGATGGGCGCGCGGCCGCCAAAGAACATCAGGATACGGGCTTCCAGATGCGCAAAATTTGGAAAACCGATCACGACTTTCTTCCCCACGCGAAGCGCTTCGGAGATCACGGTCTCGACTTTTTTCGCCTCTTGTAAACTTTGGTTCAGAATCACGTAGTCGAAAGATTGGTCGGGATAGTACGGAAGCCCGCTGTCAATATCACTGTGGAAAACGCTCAAACCTTTTTCGACGCAGGCATGAATAGCGTCGTTATTGACCTCCACACCCTGCGCCTTCGCGCCCCGCCGTTCCGCAAGCAAGAGGAGCAGATCCCCATTCCCGCAGCCGAGGTCCAGCACTTTGGAGCCCGGCTCCACGATCCCGCAGATCACTTGATGGTCGAACCGCTTAATGATCGATTTCATAGAATGGAGATAGTATGCCCCTCGGGAAGATTTTTCAAGGAAAACAAAACAGCGGGGACACTCATTTTTCTCAAAAAAATGAGTGTCCCCGCTGTGCTTTTATTTTCTCTTGGCGAGGAAATGCTTGATAAGATGCGACTGCTTCTCGGCCTCGCTCTCGATCAGGAACGAATCGTGACCGTAGCCCGCATCGATCTCGCAGTAGGTTGCATCGATCTGGCGCATTTGAAGCTGGCGTACCATATCCTGCGACTGTGAGGAGGGATAAAGCCAGTCGGATTTGAACGCGATCACAAGAAACCGCGCGCCCGGAAGGCCGCCTGCCGGGATCCATTTGGCGTCCGAAAGGTCGAAATAATCCATGGCCTTGGTGATATAGAGATAGGTATTCGCATCGAACCGCTTCACAAAGGCCTGGCCGCGATACTGAAGATACCCCTCCACCTCAAAATCCGCAGAGAACTTGAAACCCGTATTGTCATCCTTGAGGCGGCGCGAGAATTTCTTTTCCATGGAGTCGTTACTCATGTACGTGATATGCCCGACCATTCTGGCTACCGCCAGACCCTTCTCGGGCGTAGCTCCACCGTAATAGTTTCCGTTATTCCACAAGGGATCTGCCATGATGGCCTGACGGCCAACCTCGTTAAAAGCGATCTGCTGCGGGGAATGTTTCAGAGTCGCCGCGATCGGGATCACACATTCCACGGCATCCGGAAACGAAGCGATCCACTGGAGCGCGAGCATCCCGCCCATGGAGCCGCCGATCACACCGTGAAGCCTGGAAATTCCCAGGTGATCGATCAGGACTTTCTGCGTACGAACCATGTCTCCGATTGTGATGAGCGGAAAATCAAGTGCATACGGCTTCCCGGTCTTCGGATTGACCGAGGAAGGCCCGGTGCTTCCTTTGCAACCGCCGATCACATTAATACAGATAATGAAAGATTGCTCAGTATCGAGCGCCTTTCCGGGACCAACCATAAAATCCCACCATGCCGGATCCTGATCCGCAGTCACGGGACCCGCAACATGCGCGCTTCCGGAAAAGGCGTGCATGACAAGAATGGCATTCGACTTGTCCGCGTTCAGCTGGCCGTACGTTTCATAGGCAAGCGTGATGGGCCCGAGCGCCCGCCCAGATTCGAGCGTGAACCCTCGATCCTTCGCGAACGTGAAATGCTTTGTTTCAACCGATTCGATGCTTTTTTTCACATTAAAGATCCTTTCAAAAATATGGGCAGATTATATCATCGCTCCTTGAGCCTCTCCAAGCCTTTCTGGAATGCCGCATTGCCAGGATAAGCGGCAATGCTTTAACGATCCCGATAAGATTAGGAATCCTGAGTGTGCCCCCGAATCCCGGCAGGATCCCGAGCTAGACTTCGGGCAGTCCGATCTTGCCCGCATTCGTCGGAACCTTGAGGCCCTCGAGCCTCCGGAAAATGGCTTTTCCTCCCTCGGTTATTTCGACCCTCTTCGCCCAATTCGTCAGGTTTTCAATCTCATGGATGTCGGCTCCGGCGATAAAGATCTTCCGTTTCGCGCTGGTCACGGGCACCGCGGAAAGGTCCGTCCGTTTTTAAAGGGAACTCAGAATCTCCTCGAGCCGCAACATGGTGGCTGTGTCCAGCAGGTTGATCTCTTTTTTCGGATGGTCGAATTCGATCCGGGCAATTCCCTGTTCTTCTTTCAGACGGATGTTCGTCGTCATGATTCTCCTTTCAAAAAATTACTGGTAATCATGACAGCCCAAGTCGCCTTTCATAAAAAAAACAGAGACTTGGACGTTATAGTTATCTCTCCAGGATAAGAGCGGCGCCCTGTCCGCCTCCGATACAGGCCGAAACAAGCCCGCGCCGCAGGGACCGACGTTTCATTTCCTTCAAGCAGGTGAGCACAAGACGAGCACCACTCGTCCCCACCGGATGTCCGAGTGCGATGGCGCCTCCGTTCACGTTCAGGGCTTCCCGAGGGATCTCACCCACCGGCGTTCCAGACGGAAAATGTTTTTTTGCAAATTCTTTGGACGCAAGTCCGCGCAGACAAGCCAGGACCTGGACCGCAAAGGCCTCGTTGATCTCAAAAAGGTCGATGTCTTTGAGAGACATTTTGTTCCGTCTCAGAATCTTCTCGATCACGATCGCGGGGCCGAGCCCCATGCGAGCCGGTTCAAGTCCCACATAAAGATAGTCCCGCAAGTAGCCCAGGACTTCACAGCCCATCTCCTTCGCCTTTTCTTCCGACATGGCGAGAAGCGCACAGGCACCGTCCGTAATCTGCGATGCGTTCCCGGCCGTGACCGTCCCCGTATTTTTTTCAAAGATCGGTTTAAGCTTTTGGAGCGCCTCATACGTCTGATTTTTGCGGACTCCGTTATCATCCCGGACGCACACTTTGAAATCGGGAGGAACGAGAACGTCCATGGTCTCCTCGCGTAATTTATCCTGCGAAGCCTCGACGCGCCGGTGGCTTTCCATCGCGAACCGGTCCTGCTCCTCACGCGATATCCCGAAATCCTTGGCAAGAAGTTCGGCCGTTTGCCCCATGTTCAGTCCGCAGGTACAGTCACTCAGGCCGAGCACCAGGGACGGCGTCGGGGCAAAGTGACGCGGACGCATCTGTGCAAAAATCTTGATCCGGCCAAGAAGCGTTTTGGCCTTGGAAAGTTTCGAGAAAAGCGCCGCGGCTTCTTTTGGAAAAAGCATCGGCATGTTGGACATGGATTCCGTACCGCCCGCGATCACGATCTCATCCACTCCGCACTGGATCTTTTCGGCCGCGCTTGTGATCGCTTCAAACCCTGACGCGCAATTACGGCCCACGGTATAGGCCCTTTTGTCCTGCGGGATCCCGGCAAGAAGGCTGATCACGCGCGCCACGTTTGCGGCCTCGGCGGGCTGACCTACGCACCCCATCACCACTTCGTCGACCCGGCGGCTGTCAAGCTCGGTCCGCTGAAGAAGTTCGGTTACGCAAAGGGCCCCCAGATGATGGGCCGGGATATTGTCGAAGGATTCCCATGACTTGATGAAGGGCGTTCGGACGCCGTTTACGATCGCGATCCTTTTCATCGATCCTCCCTTTTTCCTGAATTAGAATGCCATGCGGCATTAAACTTGCGGACGATGGTCCACAATCTTCTTGGCCTTAACAGACGATTCTAGCTCCAATCGCTTTTTCATTTCTTCGATTTTGACGAACACTATGCGATTGAGGGTCATCTCGCAGGATGTTGATACTTTTTCGTTCAAAAGTTTCCAGAACCTGGCTTCGTTCACCGGGCCATGCGAGCTCAGATAGACATTCAGCTCTTCCACCTCGTAAGGATCGTTGTCCTTTGAGGTTCACGAGGTCCTTTTTGACCTGCCCCACTTAGTTGTACCAGCATGAGCGAGAGAGTGGCTGCTGGTTTGGCCACCTCAACTGCACTGCTTCTGGTGCTGGAGGACGATAGCCCAAAGAGCTATGCGGCCTAATCGTGTTGCAATCAATTCTCCAGCGCTCGATCAGGACTTTTGCGTGCAAACCATGCCTCCGATTGTAACGATCGGAAAATCCAGAACGTAAGGTTTCCCCGTTTTCGGATTCGGTAAAAAAGGCCCGGCACTGCCTTTGAAACCGCCGATCACGTTGCTGCAAATGACAAAATATTTTTCCGTATCGAGCACTCTTCCCGGACCCACCATAAAATCCCACCAAGCGGGGTCCTAGTCCCCTGTCACGGGGCCCGCGACATGCAAATTCCCAGAAAAAGCATGCCTGATAAGGATCGCGTTCGAC
>CAYMER010000130.1:0-5618 GCA_964389345.1 uncultured bacterium
GATCCTTCCATGGAAACGCTTTTCATCAAGAAATCCCCCGAATACCAGTATTACCAACAGTATCGCATTAAATATGGCAGTGACCAGATGATCGCTGTCGCCATGTCGACGGAAGATCTTTTCACCTCTGCCAACCTCAAGACCCTCAAGAGTATCACCGACGGAATTGCCAGCTATGCCCAGGTGGAACGCGTGATCAGTCTCACCAACGCGATGGACATCAAACATAAAATGCTCGGGGTGAAGACCGTGCCGGCGCTCGAAGGGGTTTTCGAGGGCGAGCGGTCGATCGAAGATGTCAAAAAAGAAGTGCTCCGAAATGAGCTCTATCTCAGCAATATCGTTTCCAAGGACGGGAAGATCGCCAATATTCTTGTCTATCTGAAGCCCGCGGAGAAGAACAGCGCCGCGGCCAACGGAGCGTTCATCGAGGCGTTGAAAGGTTATCTGGATGATTTTGAACAGCCCGGCGTGAAATTTTACATGGCGGGTGCGCCGGTCGAACAGTACGAATTCATCGACCTGATTCACCGCGACCAGATGGTCTTCGTGCCGCTCATCTCCATTATTCTGGTCGTGATGACCTTTCTGATTTATCGCAGTTTCGCATGCATGGTCCTTTCCATGTCGATCGTTCTTACCACGCTTGTCTGGACGCTCGGGACGATCTCGCTTTTGGGGCAGGAGCTGAACCTCATGACCTCGCTTCTTGCTCCGGTGATCATGATTGTTTCGGTGATCAATTCGACATATCTGATCAACCTCTTTTTTGAGGTCCGCCCGCATCACAAGAGCCTCAAAGAAGCGGTGAGCGTGACGATCCAGCAACTCGGAATGCCGTGTTTTCTCACGCATTTTACGGCGGTCCTGGGGTTTGGCTCGCTCGCACTGAGCCCGATCCCGGCCATTCAGAGTTTTGGGATCTACGCGGCGCTCGGGACTTTTTATTCTTACATTATCGAGCTCGTGATGACGACGCTGCTTCTTCCGATCCTGCCATATAGGCCAAGGGATCCCAGCGCTTCAAACGAGTCTCATTTTTTCAACCGGGTCCTTTTGGGATTTCTTGAAAAACTCGAATTCCGTTGGAAATGGTGGATCTTGATTGTGACGGGGCTCGTGCTGATGCTTTCGTTCCAGGGCGTGCAGAAGTTGGAGGTTGACACGAATATCGTGAAGCAGATGAAGCCGAATCTGCCGCTTGCGATCGCGACCCGGTTCATCGACGAACATCTAACCGGCGTTTATTCTCTCGGGTTCGTGTTTCGCCGTAAAGACGGGGAGAGCATGGTGGACGCGAAGACGCTCAATCTTCTGGACCAGTTTAAAACCTATTTGGAAAGTGAACCCGGTATCGCGAAGGTCAATAGCATCACAACGCTTGTCAAAAAGATCAATGAGGCGCGTGAAAACGACCCCATGGCCTATCGGATCCCGAAAAGTCCCAAGATGCTCAATCTCTATTTTAAAGGGTTGGCCCGCTCGAACGATCCGGAGCTTTGGAAGTTGGTGTCGCATGATCTCAAAGAGGTGCGTCTGGAGGCGCGTATGCGCGCGATCGGAACGACGAAGGGAGCACTTTTGGAGGAAAGAGTGCGGGAATATCTCCAGGATCACATGAGCGATTTTTTTGAATATAAACTGACGGGGAATGTGGTGCTTTTGGGAAAGATCGCGAAGAGCCTGGTTCAGGAACAGGCCCAGAGTTTCGCGTTCGCGTTCGCGGCCATCCTGATCGTGATCATCCTGATCTTCCGGTCCGTCCCGCTCGGACTTTTGGCCGCCATTCCGAACCTTATTCCGATTCTTGCGGTGTATGGGATCATGGGATTCGTCGGGATCGAGCTCTCTACCGCGACCGCGATGATCGCGAGCATTGTTTTGGGACTTGTGGTGGATGCCTCGATCCAGTTCCTTTACCGATTCCGCAAGGAGTTCCAGCACCGATCTCATTATATCCAGTCACTGCATCATACCTACCGTAATATGGGGCAGTCGATGGTGGTCTCGACTCTGATCCTGTGTATGGGGTTTGCCTCGAGCATCTGCGCAAGTTTCCGCATCACGGTGCATTTTGGGGTGCTGACGAGTCTGACGATCTTCCTGGCGCTCATCTGCTCGCTTCTGGTCATGCCGGCGTTTCTCATTATGATGAAGCCGTTCGGTCCCCAGCGTCTTTTCAAGCGCAAGGTCCCGGAAAACGATCCTTTGTACAGGTCCCAGGATCCCGTCAAGCACGTGTGAAAAAGAAGTGGCAAGGAGTCTGAAAGTCATTAGGATGTCGATATTTCGTCGGCTATAATTTACAGTCTTAGGCAACCGTTCAAAAAAGGGAGGGAAAACTCATGAATACACTTCTTGGTTTAGCGGTGCTGGTGCTGGATATCATTGCCATCGTGGATTGTTTGAAGGGCGATACGTCTACGGGGAAGAAGCTTCTCTGGATCCTTTTGGTCCTGATCCTGCCGGTTGTCGGCATGATCCTGTATTTTCTACTGGGTAAGAAAAAAACAGTTTAAGATTTTTCAAATAAAAAAGCCGTGCAAAAAATGCACGGCTTTTTTTTTCTAAAAAAATGGGGAGTAGTGGATTTGAACCACTGAAGGCTAGAAGCCAACAGATTTACAGTCTGTCCCCTTTGGCCAGCTCGGGCAACTCCCCGTGTCGGACGGGAACATCAAGTTCCCGCCGAACACGCACTTGCACATTGGGCGCAAGTGCATGAAAAGAAAATCAAAGAACAAAATTAGCTGGTGGAGGGATTTGAACCCCCGACCCGCTGTTTACAAAACAGCTGCTCTACCCCTGAGCTACACCAGCGCACTACCAGCAGGGTGCGCCATTCTACAAGAAATGTTCTCAAAAGGAAAGTGAACCTTGTCCTGAATCCTGCTGATAAAACAAATAACGTCCCCGATCGAATGGTTCATCGTCCGAAGCGCCTCTCGGATGGCCTGGAATTTTTTTAAAGGGGGTCCTTCGCTCGGTGCAATTTGTTCACGGGACGAAAAATTCCCATCTTCCGGAAGTCAGGCCCCGGTTCCCCATGTTTTCCACGTGCTCACCCTTCCTGCATTTCTAGGCCTGCCCCGGTCCTTTTGAGATCGCTTGTCTGAAATACCGCCGAGGCAATTTTTTCCCCTGATCCCCATCAGTTCAAGGTCTACCTGCGAAGCCGATTCATCTAAGAGTTTATTTAAATCAAATAAATATTGGTTTTTAATTAATATTAAGTTATGCTTGTCCACTGGAATGCGAGGCCGTCCTCTCAAAGCGACGTCATGAAAGGTCATGATTTTTCAGCTATGTGCAATGCTTGGTCCTATAGGTAGATGGTTTTAAAATGGATGAACGCTATTGTGATAGCTAATGCTATTAAATGCATTAATCACCGCTATTTTGCAATAAAAAATTATAGCAAATTATAACAAACCATTGCTTTTATAAAGCTCATAGGTTAGGCTTGGTTTGTGAGGAAAAGAAAATGAGAAATCAAAAGATTTTATTAATCCTGGGTTTGGTCTTGGGCGTCCTCTGCTGGCTTATGCCGGGCGTTTACGCGGCCGATCCGATCAGAGTGGCCATCCTCGATTCGGGTTCCAATATTAACTTCAAGGAGGGGGTCAATTTTGTGGATGATTCTTTGAGGGATTTTAATGGTCATGGTACTCTCATGGCTGAGATCATCAAGGAATCATGCCCCAGCGCGGAGTTTTACATCGTGAAAGTCATTGGTAAAAATGGGTTAGTGATTCACGAAGATGCCGTGATCTTGGGGATTGAGTGGGCGATTTCCAAGAACGTTAAGGTGATCAACATGTCGCTGAGAATGAAACCCAGTGAATTGTTAAATGAGGCGATCAAGAAGGCCCATGATAAAGGAATTGTCATGGTTTCAGCGGCGGGGAATAATGATCGATACAGCGATTCCTATTATTCCGTTCTTGAGGCGAAAGCATTTTCAGGGAGCAATCTGCCCAATAGTGAGGTGGCTTATCCGGCAAAATACCCTGAAGTAATTGCTGTAGGAGCGCTTGATAAACGGGGTAAAATTTATGACCAGTCAGTTCATTCCGAGAGAGTTGATCTGTATTTTAAGGGGTACTGGGGGAGAAAAGCCGGCACCTCGGTCGCCTCGGCTTACGTTGCCGGGACGATTGCTCACGTTATCTCAGCCCGTGCGAGCCTGAACGATCCCACGAAGTTTATTGCGCAAGAGAAGCAAATGTTGGAGCTTCTTGATTCGGTCTCGCTTCGATGCTCTTAAGCCCTGAATCCGTTTGCTCCTGATCTGACCGTTGCATGGCAGCAGTTTTGATATTTGTCCCTCCCGCTAGACATCTCAACCTGTGTTAAATTCTCCAATACGACCTTTCAAGAAGCGTTCCATGGGCCTAAATAAGCCTTATTTTTACGGTGCCTCCTCTTGTCAAAGTCAAAAGATGTGCTAGACTCCCTTCCAAGAATGAGGTGTTTGAGCTTTTTGAGTCTTAATAAACCACGTTTTTTTAAAAAATCCACTGAGGAGAAAAAAATGAGAAAAACATTCGAACACAAAAAAGGAATGATTTTGATGGCCCTCGTCATTGCGGGGCTTTTTTTATTTCAGGGTAGTTTAATGGCGGCAGGGCCGATCCTCAGTCGCACAGGAACTATCCAGATCACCAATCCCGACGGGACGGTTTTAAAGGTGGGTTCGACGGATCCATTGCCTGAGATCGCTTCCGGTTCAAAGGTAGAAGTGATGGATGGAACGATCGAGATCGCGCCGACCGAAGGTTTTATTCAACTTGTGGTCGGAGGTTCTGTCGCCACGGTGAAAGCAGGGGATAGCATTGTAGCTTCCTTGGATCCAGCCACCGGGAAAGCTGATTTTCAGACTAAAGCAGGGTCGGTCAATATTGTTTCAGGAAATACCACAACGAAGCTTGCCGAGGGTCAGCATGCCCTGATCAGCTTGGATAAGGTTGCCGGGATCGCGACCGTCGAAAGCCTTGCGGGCGACATCGAAACTGTGACAGTCGGTGTGAAAACCGTGGTTCCCCAGGGCGCAATCGGTCAGATGAGCGCGGATTCTGCCACGAGAAATGTACATATCGAAAACCCAAAATAGCGTTTTAAATAGCTTATTCTTTTAGGGCGAGCGGCAAGTAAATTTTTACAACAAACTTACATTTATGGAGGACGAAAAATGAAGGCAATATCAAAAAATAAAAAAACATTAGTTGTGATGGCACTTGTTTTAGCGGGACTTTTTATGTTTCAGGGCAATTCAATGGCAGCAGGTGTTATTACCGTGACGGCAATTGACGGCACGGTTACTCGATTGAGCCCTGGGCAAGTGCTTGACACCCCGGGTTCTGCCGAGGGAGAAATCCAGACCTTCGATGAAGGAGTGGAAGCCACCATTCCGCGCATCGAGGAAAGGCGGCAACCCGTACTCGCTAAAGGCAAGCGTGCTGAAGGAAGCCCGTTTTCTCCTGAGACGCCTTCTGAAGAGACGCTCCAATAAATTCTTAAGAATTTGCTAGTCCCGGATGGCCAAAATACGTACAATGCCGCTTGTTGTATGTCTTTTGGCCATCTGTCTTATAGGGACTAATAAAATTGGGGGAGGG
>CAYMER010000131.1:0-2556 GCA_964389345.1 uncultured bacterium
CACCTTTCAGCCTCAAGATAAGCGACAGGAACGGCAGATCCCTCCGCCGTTCCTATCGCCTCGGTTAAGCCCCGTGGCTCCTCAAAATCCAATTTTTCCATGTTCTGAAAAAATGGGCGGCGATTTTCGCGGATCCAAAGCGGCCAGGAATTCCTCGCAAGGGAGACATAACACGTCCTGGATACGAAGCCTTTCGCGGCCTCGATAAAGCATCAAGAGAGATGCCTGGGGATAGTCTTCCTTGAAAGCCAAAAGCCCTTTCAGATCGGTCGCGTGTACATTTCTTGAACTTTTAACTTCGATGGCACAGAACGTCTCCGGGCCATAGACAATAAAATCAACTTCGACCCCGGACTTGGTGCGCCAGTAAAAGAGATCCATCTTCCCGCGGTGATAGGCCTGAAAGGCTCGGAGGTGCTGGGCCACAAGCCCCTCCAGCACGGCGCCCCCCACCTCTTGGGGGGAATCCAACGGGCCGCGCGGCCGTAACGTTTGGAAAACACCCGCATCGAAAAAGAAAAACTTGGGATGCTGCACCAGATGCCTTTTCGCTTTCTTTAAAAAAACCGGCAACCGGTAGGCCAGAAGCAGGTCTTCCAGAACGCTCAGATACCCTTCCACCGTCTTACGTTCCACCTCGCATTCGCGGGAAATCGGATTCAGGCTTAACACGGCCCCATGCGAAAAACTGATCGCCTCCAGGAAACGAGTAAAGGCACCGATATTGCGAACTAGCCCTTCCATCTTGACTTCTTCCCGCAAATAAAGATCGATATAGGCATTCAGGGTCTCCCGCGCATTCCGGGCCCCCAGAACGATCGGAAGAAGCCCCTGTTCCAGAGCGGTTTCGATCTTGAAATCATGCCCGAGTTCCGCCGCCATGAAAGGATGGAGTGTCTTAACCGATGCTCTTCCGCCCAAGAGATCCACCCCGGCCCGTTTCAATTTCCGGGGGCTCGATCCCGTGAGCACAAACCTCAAAGCTTTATTTTTTTCAATCATTTTATGGACGATGTCCAATATTTCCGGGACCTTTTGGACTTCATCAATAATGATATCTTTTTTTCCGGGATTCCCCTTGATCAGGGTCTCGAGCCGTTCCGGAGACGCCACGTAGGCCCGAAAAACCTCCGGAGATAAGAGATCAATATAAAGGGAGTCCGGGAAGCAATTGCGGAGCCACAGCGATTTGCCGGTCCCGCGCGGGCCGAACAGGAAAAAACTGTCCTTGGGTATATCAAGAAAACGAATCTTTGTTTCCATTTACGCCTCCTTTTTGGAGTTTCTTATTCCAGAAATATGCCATAAACTTGCCACTTTGTCAATACACTGTAACACTCAGTCAAATATCCCTTAAGGTGGCAAAAGGCGGGCTTGAAGCCCCCCTAGGCTTTAGCATGGGGAGGTTGAAATATCCCGCCCTCCCCATGAGCGCATCCCCTATTTTTTCCGGATCTGCTTTGATATCCTTTCGTAGGTCCTGATACTGGAATCGACCTTATTTGGAATCGTCTCCCAGCCAAAGGATTTTCCAGGCCCCGCGGTGCTCCCAGAAGGAGGCGCGGAAACAGTAGCCTGCCACACCCGCCCCAGGTAGGGCGAATCTTGAGTAAAGGCTTTCCAACCCGCAAGCACCGGCTTCCACAGGAACACCGAAAACAGTATCCACGGCAGAAGCCATAATCCGTAACGAAGGCATAAACCCAGCGTCTTCAGGATCAAAAGCAAGACGCTTTTGTGGAACTGGAACATTTTCTGAATTTCCTTTTTCAAAAGATTTTTTTCCATGTTTTTCCCTTTCTCAGTTGAGTGGTTTTGAGATCCGGCTTATCCACTCCCAATAATGAAAGCTTGGGCGCGTCCTTTGCCGTATATTTCAAATTATGCAGATGCAGGTTCCCCGTTTCCGTGTCCTTCAGTTGAGCCGCGATGCTTGCTTTGTGAACAGCCATATATTTAAGTTCCCGCTCACTAAATTGCTTTTCGAATTGTTTGATCCATTCTCTTAATGTCATGTTTGATCCCTTTCTTTTTTTGGGTTTCCATTGTTGCGCGGAAGGCGGAACCCATCGGCCCCGCCTTCCGGTCACACTCGCTCTTGTTCAAACGGCTTTAGATGAAGGATTTTTTCCGGCCGCGATCGCTTCCTCCCGTCACCGTCTCCAGTTTCCGTTCAAGTCCCTGAAGTTCTTTTTCCTCGTCAGCCAGCAGGCATTCATCTTCCGCAGTGGCGATTCTCTCGCGCAGGTTCTGGACCTGAGCGGAAGTGCGCCTTAACCATTCATCACGTGTCATCTTGAAATCTCCTTTCATGAAAACAGGCGGGAAAAGAACCGATCTCCCCGCCTGCTCTGTGGGTTAACTTTTTCAAAAGGGTCGCAAACAAAACTCACCGGAGATCAGGCTCTCCCTCTCCCACGCTCCTCCCAGGAACTGCGCTGGATCATCAGCTCCTGCATTTCATCCAAAGCCTTGAGCGTCCGGCCCAAACACAGCCGGCTGCGGCAACGGATCTCTTTTTCAAAAGAGCGGTGGATCGCGAGAAGTTTTCGTTGA
>CAYMER010000132.1:0-4372 GCA_964389345.1 uncultured bacterium
GATCACCTCAAGCGCCTTTTCCCAGGGCACATTGTCGAGACGCACGGTGACAAGACCTGTGACTTCCGGACCCGTCACGATATTGACATTACTTTTCATGCTCAGAACGCGCAAGACGCTTCCGATATCCGCGTCCTTGAAATCCAGACTGATCGTGTCATTCCCCAATACTGGCGCGGGTGCCACTTTTACAGCAGGAGCTGGGATAGCCGGAACAGCAGATGCTGACGGCGCAGGAGTCGCGTCAGGCACAGATGTTTTCTGTGCTACTGTGGGCGGGGTCGGGTCTGCGGCGTAGACATCACACGCCACGAAAAAAAGACACACAAAACCCACTTGGAACATCAGCCTATAGGATGGTCGTTTCATGAAATTCATCTCCCTTATCTTATCATAAAACCTGTGCTTTTTCCTCTATCCTTATCCAAAGCGTCTTTTCTTCGCCATCCACCGAGATCACGACATGATCCTTCTGGATCTTCAGAACCGTCGCATCCCCCAAAGCCTCCCCCACCTGATAGGCCTTTCCGTTCAGAATAGCCATCGACTGCGCTCCCGGATCATAGATGATACCCTCGAGCTTTACGCCCGAGGAGGATGCCGAGATCGAGACATCCTCTCCCGTGAGCGGCACGAAGGGGTCCCGACGTTTACCGGAATCATAGCCAACCTCGGATGCCGCAAACGAACTCGATGTCAGGATGAGTAGAAGAACCCCAAATCCGGATATCAAAATCGTCTTATTTCTTAGCATTTTTAAGCCTTCGTTGCTTTTGCGGGTACCACGCTCTGGGGTGAAGCCTTCAGGATCGCCCAGAGTTTCAATTCCGCGATATGCCGATTCGGCGTTTCCGCCGCTGGCACGATCTCAAGACTTCGGATCCGCAAAAGTTTTTCGTGGCCTTCGATGCGGCTTGCCAGACCCGCCAGGTCATGATAGCCGCCCTGCACCGTGAATTCATAACCCTTGGGCTGATATTTCAAGTTGTAGGGCGCCGCAAAAACCGTTTTCTCGATCAAAGGCTTCGAGGCCAGCACATCCACACGCGATTCACTCGCCCTTTTTGAAACCTGGCCCAAAAGAACGCCCAATTCCTCGGCCGTAAAAACACGAGCCTGGGTCTTTTCGATCAAGTCGCCGAATATTTTCTGGTTCTCTTCCCACCCCTGCCGTTTCTGGCTCAAGGCATTGACCAAACGGATCTGAGCTTCCATGCTTTGAATGTCGCGCCGGAGCAAGGGACGTTCGATCCAAGCCGGAATGACCAGAAAAACAACAACCAACAAGAAACCCACCGCACACGAAAGAACGGTCAGCCATGTCATTTTATCGACACTTTTCGCGAAGGCTATAACATCGGCGAACGTCCATTGTTTGAGTGGCTTCATGTCTTTTGGGTTACTCCCCATTCGAGATTGGCGACAAAAGCGGTTCCCTCGACCTTCTCTTTGACTTCTTTGGAAGTGGTCAATGCGATCGCGGTCTGAGACGGCAATTTCGTTCTCAGCTTCTGGAAATATTCTTCGATCTGTTCAATGCCAGTCTGCGTGCGAGACGCCAACACCACCCCCTTCAAGGTTAACCGGCACCCCTCGCCTTCCCGTTCCGCTTTGAGTTCAGTGAGCCATCCCTTCGGCGGCAGGAACTCACTCACCCAAAAAAGTATCCGCGTCATGGATTCCGTATTGAGCACGTTCTTTTCCAGAAAATCTTTTCCACCCTTCATCTCAACTTCGACCCGGGTCTCCAGAGCTTTCAGCTGTGCCAGAAAGGGATTCAACCTCACCCATTCCTTTTGAACGATCTTGTGAGCAGAGCGAGCCCTAAGATAGTCTCCATAGAAAAAAAATGTCATGAGAAGAAAAAGCACTCCGGCCAATATCACCAGCGGAATGTATGGGATACTCGTCGCGCTCTTTTTCATTTTCCGGAGTTCTTGGGGCAAAAGATTGATCGTGATCATTCTTCGCGAAGCCCCAGTCCCAACGCCACAGGCAAGAGCGCCACATGGGCTTTGAAAAGTTCAGGATCCACGCCCGGGGCCCATTTTAGCTTTGGCAGGATGTCCATACTCACCACCGGGATCTGCAGTCCTTCGGCCAACGCCTTCAAAACCACGGGATGGGACACCCCGCCACTTAAGAAAAGCTTTGTGACCGGTTTCGATTGCCCGGATTGATCATGATAGTAGTCAAAAGAAACGCGCAGATCCCCGATCAGTCCTTCGAGGCTTTCCGTGATCGCTTGCGTCTCCTCAGGTGTCGGAGGTTCATTCTTCTCGAAAAGCTTTTCGATCTTTTCATCCAAAAGATCGGAACGGGTCTTGAGCCGTTTGTGAAGATCGCAAGTCCCGTAAGAAATATCACGGACAAAACGGGGCTTTCCGTCCCGGACAATCCCGAGGGTCGAGATCTCGGTTCCAAGGTCTAAAAGACCGGCATGACCCGCAAAATCTTCGGGGTGGAAATATTCGAGCGCTGCCATTGCCGAAAGAATGTTGACATCCACCACCGACAAGCGGCATTCGAGATTGCGAAAAATCTCAAGCGTCGGCTCCAGTTCCTGGCGTTTAATGACGACCAGCATCACTTCCATCTTCTCGCCGTCGTCGGTCTTAAGGCTTTCCTCCACCACTCCAAAATCGAGCACCACATCGCTCAGTTCGAACGGAATGTACTGCTCGGCTTCGTATTTCATGGCGCTACGGAGATCTTCAACCTTCATCTTTGGAAAACGGATGAAACGAATCACGACCCCGTGTCCTTTGAGGGCCACACGAACACCGTCTTTCTGGAACTTCTTTCCGTCCAGGAACGGCTTCAGGACCAAAGACGGTTTTTGATCTAGAGAAGCGTTCTTAATAATATCGATACGATGGACAAAAAGATGATCGGGGCGTTTTTCAAGCTCCAAAAGCACCGTCCGCGTGCGGCTAAGATCACACACGGTGACCTTGGAAATGGTCGGTTTTTTCGGCATGATTTTCGATGAAAAATCACCGAAAAGGCCGGAGAGCCGTTGATTCAACGTAAACAGCTTGCTGGGGGCGCTATCCATATGAGAGACATTAGCAGAAAATCTTCAAAAAAACAGTCAAAAAATATCCGATCGATTGAGAATTGGGACTATCCTGACTTTTATTTTCCTCTACTTAATGGCAGTCAGGATTGCCCCAATTTCCGCTTCGCTTCAATTGATAAGAATTGGGACTATCACGTAATGAGCGTTCCACCCGAACAACCGCCGGCAGCACCCGTCGGGATGGTCGCAGTACCATCGCTTGTGGAGCCGTACATAACACCGGTCTGATCGATACAGAACGTATTGAGCGCCGCAGTCGACGACGGCGTCGCCAGCAAAGAATAAGAACTTGCGGGGGTCGAAACGTAGGTCATGATGAATCCATGTTTGACTTCGCCCTCGATCCATGAATTATCAAGGTAGGACGGACCCGCTGCGGGAGAGGTCAATGCGGCGATATTTGCCGGATAAAGCGGAGGATCTTGTGCCGCGCGATAACTTTCGCACGCTGAGCTGAAAGTCCTCAGATCCGACTTGACGGCCCCTTCGTTGGCGTTAATACGAGCGCGCATTAAGTAGGAGATGGCAAACGCTGCCAAAACCCCGATGATCGCAACGACGATCATGATCTCCACGAGGGTAAACCCCCGCTGGCCGTGTTTAAGAAACATTCGCATTCCCCGCTTTCCAAGTGATTGTAAATTCAGCATTTCAGTTAATTAACGGCAACTCTTGGGACGCTTTAAAGCTATTTTATCTTAATTAAATGGGATCGCAGATTCCAAGCCGCGCACATAAAAAAACCCACCCTGCCGTTCCCGGCAGGGTGGGTTAGAAACCACTTTTTTCTTTCCTATCAACTAGCCACCGATTGGCGGATTCACCACACCGCAACCAGCTGCCGCTGCGGCATAGGCGCCTCCGGCTGCTTGAACGCGAACAACACCGGTATGGTCCACGCAATAAGAACCAGCCCCAGTCACGTTAGCAGTCACCGGAACCCCGGTCGCACCGAATCCATTCGCACCACCCACCAAATTCAGGGTGTAACCATGTTTCGCCACACCATTAACAAACGTGGCATCCAAATACGGCGGAGTCGCCGTTGACAATGCAGCCAGATCCGCCGGATAAGTGGGTACCGCCTGTGCCGCGCGGAAACTTTCAGCGGCCGAGCTGATCGCCCTTAAATCCGACTTCACAGCACCTTCGTTGGCGTTCAGACGAGCGCGCATCAAGTTGGGAATGGCGATAGCAGCCAAGAGCCCAATGATCGCAACTACGATCATGATCTCCACCAGCGTAAAACCTTTTTTATTCAGTTGAATAAACATGTGATGCCTCCTGTTT
>CAYMER010000133.1:0-5428 GCA_964389345.1 uncultured bacterium
GAGCCGATCACGGCCTAAATTAAAATCGATCAATGACGAGCCCTAGGAACCGCAGAGTCGTCATCACGGGACTAGGGGTCGTCTCCTCAGTCGGCTTCGGGAAAGAGGCTTTTTGGGATTCAATTTCCAAAGGCCGTAGTGGCGTTTCCAATATCACCGCATTTGACACCACCCAGTTCACCACCCATTTTCCCGGCGAGATCAAGAATTTTGATCCGTCCGCCTATATCCTTCCCAAAAAACTCAAGCGTATGGATCGCACCACGCAGTTCGCGGTTGTGGCTTCCAAAATGGCCGTGGAAGACGCGAAGCTGAATCTTGAAGAACCCGGAGTCCGCGAACGGACCGGCGTGATCATCGGCGCAGCTCTCGCGGGCGTGGGTTTTATTCTGGAGCAGCATGAGGTGATGCTCAAAAAAGGTCCGATGCGGCTTAATCCCTTTACGGCGCTCGCTTCTTTTCCGGACGCGTGTGCCGGGAACGTTTCAATTGAATTGGGTGTGAAGGGCCCCAGTTTTTCTATTGCGACCGCCTGTTCTTCGGCTTCCGACGCGTGTGGGTATGCCTTCGATGCGATCCGGAGCGGGGACCTGGATTTTCTTATTATGGGCGGCGCGGAAGCGACGATTTTTCCAGGCATTGTGGCGTCTTTTTGTGTGGCGCGCGCGCTTTCTACCCGGAACGATGCTCCCGAAAAAGCCTCACGCCCGTTCAGTATGGACCGCGACGGATTTGTCTTAGGAGAAGGCGCGGGGATGCTGGTCTTGGAAGAATACGAACACGCGAAAAAAAGGGGAGCCCATATTTACGCGGAGATCCTCGGCCACGGCATGACCTGCGACGCGTATCACATGACGGCCCCAGACCCGGAAGGGACGGAAGCCGCCCGTGCCATGCAGTTGGCGATGCAAAGCTCGGGGGTGGAACCGCACGAGATTGATTACATTAATGCCCACGGGACCTCAACGTCCTTAAACGACAAGACCGAGACCCTGGTCATCAAAAAAGTTTTTGGGTCTCGTGCTTACCAGATCCCCATCAGTTCTATCAAATCCATGATCGGCCACTTGATCGGCGCGGCCGGCTCAGTCGAGCTCATCGCGACGCTCCTTGCCATGGAACATCAGCTGATCCCTCCGACCATCAATTACAACTCCAAAGACCCCGAATGCGATTTGGATTACGTGCCGAACGTGGCGCGTCCCGCAAAGATCCGGATCGCGATGAAGAACTCCTTCGGCTTCGGCGGCAAGAACTCTATCCTCATTCTCAAAAAAGTCTAAAAGTCACCAAGACATCAGGTCACAAAGACACAAAGGACTTGCTTGGTGACGTGGTGACATTGTGACTTGGTGACGCGCTTACGCGAGTTCTTCTTCTACTTCTTCTGCAGCAGTAGTCGTGCGGTTCTTCCGGTGAGAGAGTGTTTCGACTGCTACTCCGTCAAGTATTCCTCGTTTCGAGGCTTCGATGAACTCGACCATGTGGGCGATTTCTTTGGAATGCAGGGTTTTTTTGATCTCCTCAAGCGCCTGACTGACGTTGAGTCCTGAGCGGTAAAGAAGCCGGAAGGCGTTCTTGATCTCCATGCGCGTCTCGGGCCCGATTCCGGCGCGCCGCATGCCCACCACGTTGATCCCTTGAGCCACACCCGGCCGGCCGCCGCAGATCACATAAGGCGGGATGTCTTTATTGATCGCAGTGAGGGCGCTCACCATGGCCAGCGTGCCGATACGTGTGAATTGATGAAAGCCGGTCATGCCCGAAAGAAATGCCTTGTCCTCGACCACGCAATGGCCTGTGAGCGAGGCCTGGTTCACCATGATGATATTATTGCCAAGCAAACAATTGTGCGCGATGTGGCAGTAGGCCATCAGAAAATTTTCATCACCGATCACGGTGGCGGTGCCTTCCTTCGTGCCGCGGTGAATGGTGACGAATTCCCGGATCGTATTCTTGTTCCCTATCTTCGTGAAGGTCGCTTCACCTTTGTAGGAGAGGTCTTGGGGCTCATGGCCGATCACGGCATTCATGTGGATCGTATTGTAATTCCCAAGCTCGGTCCCGCGGGCGAGGAAGGTCCCGGCAAGGATCTTATTGTGGGAACCGATCTTGACGCCGTCCTCAATGATGACGTTCGGGCCGATCGTGTTATTCACCCCGATCTCGACCTGTTTTCCAATAATGGCGCTCGCATGGATCTCAGACATGGGCGGAATTATAACACAGTACTTGGTACATCGTACATAGTACATAGCGGACTGCGAACCGAAAAACGCTATGTACAAAGTACTATGTACGAAAGACTTGCTTGGCGGAAGAAAACAGCGAAGGGAAAATATTTTGCCATAATCCGTGGTTTATGGTCATTAGCCCGTGTTATAAATCGCTATATTCTGCCATTGATAGGGAAGTGATTGCCTAAGTCGTTACAAATAGCCATTTTACATGAAAAAACTGAAGATTTTTCGCCTCGTCCCCTTGCATTCCTGGAGTTCATCAGTTATATTTCTGTCAACTTTGTAAAGACAGTAAAAAAACAGATTAAATCCGTTTCGAAATCACCCTAAAAATCTGATCTCTGAAGAGGACGAACTGCTGAATGAATTCCCGTAGGCCCTTCATGAAGTTTATCGCTTTTACGGTTGCGTTTACTTTCCTCGTCACGAATCTCGGGGTCAGTCCGAACGCTTTTGCCACGCCTACCGGCAGGCCCGAAGTGGCCCTGCCGTATCAGGTGAAGCTGGACGAAAATCTCCGCATTGCCATCCCTCAAGAATTAGGTAAACTCGAGCATTTCAAAATGGGCCAAGGCCCCGCCATTTTTCACATTCAGACCGCGCATGGGCATTACCAGGCCCAGCAACAGATCCGTTCCCTCCTTCATTATCTTGATAAAAATTATGGCGTGAAAACCGTCCTCGTCGAAGGTAGCGCGTTCAAGCTGGAACCCCAGATTCTGAACTTTTTCCCCAAGGATAAAAAGCTTACAATGAAGGTGAACGATGTGCTCACGAAACACGCGCTCGTGAAAGGAGCCGAGCTTTATTTGCTGGAAGCCAAAGGCGCGAATGCATTCGGAATAGAGAAAGTTGAAGCGTATCGTGCGAATCGGGATTCTTTCATCAAGGTCCTGGTGGAAAAAAAAGAGACGAAGCAATTCCTCGCCGATATGAACATGCAGATCGAGCGCCTTGCAAGTCACTTCCTTAATAAGGACCTTCGCGAATTTCTTCGCCGCGTGGAAAGCTTCGAGAAGAATCAGATTCCGTTCGATGCCTGGCTCGCCAGCCTGAAAGGGGAGGCGCAAAAACGCCTTGAGATCGATCTCGCCTCACCTGCCCAGCAGCTTGATTGGCCGATGCTTGTCCGCGTCTTCAAAATGCAGGAGCTTTCTTCTAAATTAGATAAAAAAGCTTTCGTAACCGAGCGTAAAGAATTTCTTAAAGCTATAAGACGTTTCATGCCCAGTACGGAGTACGGAGTACGGAGTACGGCGCCACAACAAGCAGTAGATACGCCGTACGCCTTCCACCGTACGCCTTACCAAGCGATTGAGCAACTCCTCGAATCTGATCAAGTAAGCCAACAGTTGCCGGATCCGGAAACAAGTTTGCTTTTCGAAGACATGGTCAAGCAGTTGCCGGAAAATTTCAATTACGGAAAGTTCCCGAACGTCCGCTATTTTATCGGGACCCTGCTCCTCCAGAGCGAACTGAAAGCCGAGCGTCTCATGCTGGAAGTCCAGAAGCTTTCGGACACTCTCGCCGCAAAACTTACCCAAACAAAGGAAGAGAAAAAACTCGTCGCTCTGCTCGCGGATCATCGCCTCTTGCAGAAGCTTTTTGCGTTGGAACTTACGCCAGCTGACTACGACAACATTCTGTTGCGGAAGGAAGGCTTGAAGCCTTCGGAGTTGGTAAAACAGCTCTCGGGTACGGAGTACGGAGTACGGAGTACGGCGAAAGAGTCACGCGGTACGCCGTACGCCTTCCGCCGTACAAAACTCGTCGAATTTACGCACGTAAAGGAACTTGATGAACTGTATGAAAAGGCAATGGCGTTCTACTCCGGCGTCAAGGAACGCGACTCAAAGATGGAAGCGAGGATCGAAGAAAGATTGAAAGAGACCGGCGCTACCAAGGTCGCCGTCATCACCGGCGGTTTCCACAGCCAGCCGATGCAAGAACACTTCATTAATAAAGGATATTCCTACGCCCTTATTTCTCCAAAATTGTCGGGGGTGGATGAGGCGGGGCATAGTGCCTATATTCAAAATATGCTGAATGGTACGGCGGAAGGCGTACGCCGTACGGCGCAAGAACCACGCGATACTCCGTACTCCGTACGCCGCACAGAGCCTGCGACGCTCGAAGACGTCTTCTTGTCGGACACTTACACTTTCAGCACTTCCTCCGCTCAATTTTATGGCAACGATCCCGCAAGCCTTGCCGCAGGTCTTTCTTCGGTTGTTACGAGCGTGGTCGATGTGAGTCATGCTCGCGAAGCCCGCGATCATTTCCGGAAAACGGTACGGAGTACGGAGCGCAGAGCCGAAGCTTTTGATGCCGCACCCCAAAAATCCCGTGTGGAAGCACGTAGTAGGGTCCGCACTGAGAGTGCCAGCACCGTACGTGCCGAGGTGAGGGAATGGACGCCGGAGATGAAGCAGGCGCTTCGCGAACTGGCGACGATGATCAAGCGTTACACGGATAGCGTGAAAGATTCGCCCTATATCAAGAGTCTGAAAGAAAAAGAAACAAACGGCGTTGATTACGAAAAGGAATCGGCCGTGCTGGACGCTTTACTCGTAAAGATCGGCACGGACGATGCCCCGGCAGCGGATTTTGAAGCGCTGGTTACGTTCCTTAACGGAAGCATTTTGAAAGGCAACTCGGTCCCGGCCAATTGGGTCAAAGCCAAACAACTGATCCCGGACCTCGCTGTTCTCGAGGGTTATGAAAAACAAGTCGCCGAACTTATTCGGGCTCAATCTCCCGCCCGCTCGGAAGCGCGGGGGATCGCGGAGGTGATGGTAAAGAATCCTCCGGCACAAAATGTGCGGCTGAGTTTTCAACAAGGGGTCGAATTGCTTGGGCGTTTGGTCGGCTCAAAGGAAGTGTCTTTGGATATGCTGACTGGTTATCCGACGGCTCCGCGCGTTTTCGTTACAGCCCGTATCCGGAATAAAAAACTCGAATTCTTTACAACAACAGGACCTGGCGGGTTCCAGCCTTATGTTATACGATCCAACACGATCTACATGGTCGAACCGGACGGTGCGTTGATGCTTGTGCCTGAAGCCAGCGAAAAGACAATAGCTCTCTAACGAACTTCTGCCAGAGATGTCCACACCCGATGGGAGGCTAGGCAGACCGTGGGTGCTCAAGTGCAGGAAGTGACCAGACGGTTCGCGGCGGAATTCAAA
>CAYMER010000134.1:0-4272 GCA_964389345.1 uncultured bacterium
ATAAAAAGCATTCTTTGGAATGAAGTCCAAAACAATATGCTGCAAAACAGGAAAACAAAGGTTTTGGATTTAGCATCTGGCGGAGCACGATATTTGCGGGAGTTGAAAGAAGAACACAATGTTGGTCAGATGGAATCCATCTGCATTGATAAAGACCTCAATTGCGTCAGTTTGGGTAGGGAGCTGAGTGAAAAAGAAGGAGTTCTAAACATAAGATTTTTCCGAGGCGATTTATTTAAACTAGATTTTTTAAAAAGATTCGGTTCAAAAAAGAAATGGCGGCCCAATGTAATTATTGCGTCGGGGTTATTGATTTATTTCAACGATGAGACTTCCGAAAAGATTCTTAGGGAAATCCACAAAGCGTTGGCCGATGACGGGATTGTCATTTTTCAATCTTATGAAAATCTCGATACGAAAAAATTGATGAGGAAAACCTTGGCTACCTCAACGGGAGAAAGCTGGACCCTCTATTATCGAAAGCCCGCCTTTTGGCGTAACCTTCTTTGGAAAATAGGGTTCCGCGACATTTTTATAACCCGCGACCAGTGGCATATGAACAACGTTTGTTCGGGACGAAAAGGAAGGCTTTAAAAACCATGTCTCAAATATCTCCTTTTGGAATCATTAGTTTTTTCAATTTTTTACTGGCCGCATTCTTGGGAATTCTTGCCTTTGTGAGGAGCAACCGCAATCCGAGTCGTTTAGCCTATAGTTTCTTTGCCGCAAGCTTGGCTTTTTATGCCTTTTTTTATTCTTTATGGCAATTCGTTAACAATGAGCAGACGGCGATATTTTTCTTTGACCTGTGCATTGTAGGGGTTGTGTTGATAAATAATTTCTTCGTTCAGCTTACCCATGCGCTTTTAGGTCTTTCCGATAAGTTCAAAAAACGACTTCTTATTACCTATGTGCTCAACATCGCTTTCTGTGTTTGTGCGTTTGGACCCTTTTATCATTCGTGGGCATGGAAATATACTTATGGCTACTGGCCGATTCCTTCCGCAGCGTTTCATGTCTATCTCCTCTGGTGGTTCTTCCAGGTGTTTTATTGTTTTTATTATTTGTGGGTTTACGGAATTCGTAAAGGCCAAGGGCGAGTGAAACAGCAGTGCGAATGGGTATTTTGGTCCTCTTTGATTGGATTTGCTGGAGGGGCATCGAACTGGTTTGTTTGGTACAACATTAATTTCCCCCCGTACTTGAATGGAGGCATTGCAATTTATGCCTTATGCCTAGCTTATGCGATTGTTCGTTATCGCATAATGGACATTCAGCTCGTTGTGACCCGGACGGGTATTTTCGTTTTGATTTACTGCATCGTTATCGGGATTCCTGCCTTCCTGATTTTTCAGATGCGGGGGTTTCTTGAACGACAATTAGGTGTTAACTGGTGGTTATTGCCCGCAGGGCTGTTTAGCCTGCTGAGCTTCATCGGTCCGTTTATTTACATGACCGTTCAGCGCAGAGCGGAAGCGGTTCTTTTGAGGGAACAGAAGGCATATCAGCAGACCCTGCTTCAGGCATCCAGGGGAATGACCCTCATCAAGGACCTAAAGCGTCTGCTGACATTAATGGTCCATATTCTCACCAAGACCATCCGGATCACGCACGCCCGTATTTTTCTCTGGGACAGTGGCGGCAAACAGTTCATCTGTAAAGCGGCCCGAGGCGACCACCGCAGGCAGGGAAGCGATGTTATTTCCGAAACCGCCGCTCTGATTCAACACGTTCGAGAGACCAAAGAGCCGTTAATTCTCGAAGAAATCCGCGCCCAAGGGCTTGCGGCTTTGAAGCTTTCCGACGAAGTTATTCAGGAAATGGAAAAACTGGATGCGGCGGTGGTCGTGCCAAGCTTTGTTCAGGATCGCTTGCTCGGGTTCGTTGTGCTGGGCGACAAGAAATCAAAACGGCTTTATACCGAAAGCGACCTTGATACGCTAGCGACGCTTGCCAATCAGGCGGCCCTCGCCATCGAGAACTGCATTTTTCTAACAGAATTTGAACACCAACAAGTGCACTTTTTCCAGACGGCGAAGATGGCTGACTTGGGAACCATGGCATCCGGCATTGGTCATCAGGTCAATAACCGATTCGATCTCACGAAGGTTGGCGCAGAGGTCATGATGATGAGTAGTCTTCCCCGTCTCAAACGATATTTGAAGGAAAAGAATACCGTAGGCATAGACGGGGTCGTAGCGGACATGGAGAAAATGCTCAAGAGCATCAACAAAAATGCCGCTCACGGCGGTGAAATCGTCAGTCGCCTCCTTGATTTCAGCCGTTTGAGCGAAGGATTCAAACCCGTCGATGTGAATGAGGCCATTGAGAACTGTTTCCGTCTGTGGGAGTGCAAGCATGATTTGACAGCAATTGATTTCAAGATGGAGATTGCGGCCAATCTTCCGAAGATCCACGGCAACCTCAGCGAAATGGAGGAAATCCTCTTTAATCTTCTGGATAATGCTTATGATGCTTTCAAGATGAAAGAGGAGGCTTGGGCGTTGGGCAACCTCGAGAAACCCGCCGTAGTTCCCAAAGGAGCCGTCTGGTTCTCCGTCAAGGAGACAACGATGAAGGACAAGCGGTATGTCGAGCTCGCTATCGCTGATAACGGTCTCGGCATGACGACGGAATCTAAAAAACAGGTCTTCGTTCCATTCTTTACGACCAAAGGCGCAAACAAAGGGACTGGTCTCGGTCTTTATATTATTCGGCGGATGGTCGATGCTCATCATGGCGAGATTTTCATGGAATCGGAGTACGGGAAAGGCACGACCTTTCATATTCTGATACCCGTAAGCGAGGGACAAGAACATGGCAAAACTCCTGTTCGTTGACGACGAAGACGAATTTCTGGACTTCATGAAAAGTTATTTTGGAGAACTTGGGCATGAGGTGATAACGACCATGTACGGCTATCAGGGATTGAAGTTGATTCTCGAAGAAAAACCTGATGTCGCCATTATCGATGTCCGATTGAAAGATGACCTCGACGGCATGAAGCTTATCAAGCAGGCGCACGCTCAAGCCCCCGAGCAGAAAATGATAATGCTCACGGGTTTCAGGGACCCTGACATGGACGCAGAAGCGATTCGCAACGGGGCCCTGCTCTGTCTGCATAAACCGATGGCGGGGTTAACACAACTCGAGGAGGCGATTCTCTCCACGATAGGAAAAAAGAACTGAGAGGGATTATGGTCGATGTGCCGAAAACACGAGGAACGATTTTAATTGTTGATGATGAAGCGGATATGCTCTGGTTCATCTCCAAAATGTACCAGCCGCTCGGTTACGAAACCCTGACCGCCGGGAGCGGCATGGAAGCCT
Source organism: uncultured bacterium (assembly GCA_964389345.1). Lineage (GTDB taxonomy): Bacteria > Omnitrophota > Omnitrophia > Omnitrophales > Aquincolibacteriaceae > Aquincolibacterium. Next base: position 3,331 of record CAYMER010000134.1, read on the forward strand.
TGAAAATCGTCGAAGAATGCGGCGAGAAAATAGACCTCATCATTCTCGATTTGAAAATGCCCGGTATGGGCGGGATCGAAGTGTTAAAGTCCATCCGCAAGCATCATCCCAAGCTCCCTGTGATTATCCTGACCGCCCTCCGTGACAAGGAACAAGAATGCGAGGAATTGGGCATCGAGGCGTTCATCAAAAAGCCGTACAGCATGAAGGATCTGAATGCCAGGATCGAAGCCGTCATTGAGCGCAAGAGCGACGAGAAAGGTCCGGCTGAAGTCGAGTCTGGCTATGAGCCCTGCGCCAAGATATTGATTGTGGACGATGAGTTGGAGGTTTGTGAAATTCTCGGAACCTCACTTGCCGAAGATGTTGCAGACGCTCATTTCGAGGTGAAATGGGTGCTCTCTGGCGACGAAGCTTTGCGGGTGTCCCGTGAATTCGAGCCAGATATCGGGATTATCGACATCAAGATGCCGCACATGTGGGGAGACGAGCTCATTCAGCGGTTTAAGGCAGGCGAAGGCCATTGCCCGAAGGATTTTGTGATTTACACAAGCGTTGCTGATCCAGCGCAGGTCGAGAGGGCCCAGAAACTGGGGCATAAGTTCTTCTCAAAGCCGACGCATCTTGAGGTGCTCGTCGAAATCCTCAAGAAGATTTGCGTCCGACACAAGCTCCTGAGGAAGAAGAACTAAAAGAGAGCAGGGCAGGTTACAATAAAAAGCTTTGCCTCGATCGAATCGATGTTCTTGATCTTGTGAGGTACCCCCGCGTCGAAATAGACTGATTCATTGGAGTGGATTTCCTTCTTCTGGTCTCCATAAATCATTTCAAGGGTGCCGGACTCCACGAAGATCGCCACGCTTGAATTCTCACGGAACTGCCATTTACGAAGCTCCTTGAAGGGCTTAATGGTCATCCTACCAAGAAAGAAATCTCTCTGGC
>CAYMER010000135.1:0-4777 GCA_964389345.1 uncultured bacterium
TCCGTCCCACTTTTTATGGTTTTAAAACTCCATCCGTGGGCGGAAGCACTGAAGGTGATCCCTAAGGCATCCTTCATCTCATCGACGGTGCTTAAGTTATCCGGCCATTTGAGATGTTCATCATAATAAGACATCAACCCGTGCCGGATAGCACTCATGATGCTGACAGCTTCAGCGGCTTTAGCTCGTTCAGTTTGTCCAGTCAACCGGGGAAGCACCGAGGAGGCTAGGACCCCAATGATCACCACAACCATCAGCACCTCTACGAGCGTAAATCCCTTGAAGCCCCTCATATTTTTGCGCTCCTTCCGATTTTTTTGAGCTGCCCATGACTATGAACGAAGTTTAAAACTGAGTTTCCAACGATCCTGCCGCAATCAATTATTCGTGGGCACAAAAGGATGGTCGCCGGTCCAAGTGCCATTGATACTCAGTTCGATAGTGTTTTTTCCTGAAGCCGAGTAATCACCCTTTTGGCGTTCCGCGGTAGCAAGACCGGTACCACTGCTACCTCCATCCACAGAATATCGAAACTGAGAGTCCAAAGGCCGGTCAATCCCAATTTTCACCCATTCGGTTTCAGCAGAGTTATAGGCAAGATCCAAATATTCTCCGTTTTCCAAATGGTAGCCCATTTCTCCCTGCCGGATCGCGGAAAGCATCGCCACAGCTTCGGCAACGCGGGCCTTTTCCTGTTGAGGATAAAAACGCGGCAACGCGATCCCTCCGAGGATCCCGAGAATGACAATCACGATCAAAAGTTCTGCAAGCGTAAAACCTTTTTGTGTTCTTAGCATGACTTTCCCTCCGTTCATAAACGAATTAACGCTGCGCCTATCGGCTTGAAGCGCCGAGAGGAGTTCTTTTCCTAAGCATTGTATTGGCGATATTTTACCACGGTTAATTTCAAAAGCCACTAAGAGCTTATCCGGTTTTCAACATGCTGACCCGGCTTTGCCAGGATCGAAAAACACCGGGGCTGCCTTATCCCTCTCGGTAACGCTTTTGAGGAACTTTAAAGATCCTCTGCTTTTTCTATTCCGGGAACTTGCGATGCCAACCGCTTGAGGGGAGAGGATTACATTCCCCTGACGGAAGATCGTAAACGTACCCCTGGTCGGACGTTCCCGAGGGGGCCAGACAAACAATCCTTGAGCTCTTAGTATCGCTAGCGCTGATTATTGTAGAATTTCCGATCGCGGCGCTTCTCGCAGGAAAAGAAAAGGTTTGCTCCCTCTGATTTCTATCAAAACATCCATTCCCGGTGATCCCATTCGCATTTTCCGTATCAAGATAGCCCCATTGCGCTCCAGAAGGAAGAACACCTCCGTGCTCCTGGAGATACAGACGCAGGCAATAAGACATGGTACGCATGGCGGCAATGGCATTATCCGCGCGTTTTAGATCCGCGCCCTTTTGAAGTTGAGGGAGCGCAAGCCCCGCCACGATCGCAATGATCGTGATCACAAGAATCGTTTCAAGAAGTGTCACACCTTTTCTATGCATCGTTGTCTCCTGCTCCCATGAGTGCTGGCCCGTGTTGAAAGAGTGGTCGCAGCGGTATGTTCTCGATCTGATCGTCGAGAAAAAGCGCCGTGATCAACGCGAAACCTTTTTGATGTTTTGTTACAACCTTAGTTTGCGGCATTTCCAGTTTCCCATGTTCACTTACCGGAAACTTCAATCATTGCCATCCCGCTCTTGGAACTTCTTGCGCTTCACAGAAAAAAGCTGCATCCCGGAAGCCTCTGGAAGCGGCGGAGGATTATAACGGAGGCCTTCGTTAAAATCATAATCCCGGATGGGCGCGATGTAATAGGTCGTCCCGTAAAAAGCGGGAGTCCCGTCCGTTTTGACTAGCTGTTTCGAATCCCAAGGTGTTACCAGGGTCCCCGAAAAATGATGCGTGAACGTCTGATCGTCCGTAACAATTTTTGTTCCTTTGTCGTCATACCATGCTTCTTGAAGATTAACCACGTTCTCAAGCCCGCCGCTGTACCGCGTTTGCCAAAGCGGCGCATAGCCCCTCCATGCATAGTAAAGTTTAGGGTAAGTTGAAAAATAATTATCCCCAACACTCGGGCATATTCCCGAACCTATAAATCCGTCAGGGTTCGTCCAGGAGGTGGGGTGCCCGCTAAAATCCTGCGGAACGCCCCCCGGAACACTTGTCACATGAGAATTACTCAGGGTGGACTGAGGGTTTGTGTACACATGAGTGGTATCATCACATTTACATTTGGAATTTCGATCCGTACGGCCAGTCCATCTGGTTTTGATAGTGCAAGTCCCCGGGATTACTTCGCCTCCCGGTGTTATCAAGCATTCTTCATATTCGTCATAATAATCCGTAACCTCGGAGTTTTTAATGCACGTATAATGAACGGGAAGATCCGTCATCTCAGACTTCCAGAGCTTTCTGGCATAGACCCCGGGATAATTAACGCCCGAAAAAGGACGATCAGGACTTTCGTCCCAATATAAACGCTCGTCGTAAACATTGTTGCCGGCATTAAGAGTATCCGTACCTCTCGTTTCTGTGATCGGAAGAGGCTGGGGGTTAACCGGCTCGAAATATTCGTGCGGCATCAAATGAACACTGACATCCAGTAAGCCGCTTGCAATTGGAGTGCGAGAGGTCTCCACATAAGTTGTCTGCCCCATTCTTTTTGTCACGGCGACATTTGAAGTAATGACGGTTTGGCTGGCAGGATGATTGATCGCCAGGAGGGTGGTGAACTGCGGACTATTCACCATCGAATCATTTTTTGCCTTCAATCCCAGATAATAATTCCCCGTTGGTTTAAGGAGCCAGATCCCTTTCACGTCGCGTTCAATATCCGCATAAAAAAATCCATCCCGCCCGTAGCAAATGGTGGGCCCCCCGTAAAGACAAGGGATCCCCTGCGGATCAGGCGCACATCGAGCGATGTCAATGGGTTGCTGTGCAGCTCCAACCGCCGCAGAATTAGTAGCACACAGATCGATCGTAGCAGGATCAGTGCTCCCGCACCAACCCGTCCCCGGTTTGGAAATCGCTTTCACGAGCTGGCTTGGCAAAAAACCCGTCACGACCGCCGCGTTAAGAATGGCGTCACGCGTCACAACCCTTGTCCTGTCAGCGATCAAACCCGCACTATTCATCAAGCTCCTTCCCGTGCTTTCATTGGACAGGTTCCAGGTGTTCGACAACATGCCAAAGCTGTCGCTATAAAGATCGGCCGAGGGGGTCTTGCAGGCCTTGTTCTGGTAATCGGGATCTTTGATCTCTGCCACGGAACACACTCGATCTGTCCCGGGGTCTGTCACATTGTAATCCCCAAGGACCCAAAGTCTTCCATTTGTCGCGATCGAAAGTCCGTCAGCAGGAAGTTTTGCTCCATTGCGGATCCTCACCGCCACCGGCGCCCATTTTTGAGGCGTCCAGATTCCGGGAGATTCGGTACGGACATAAATCACGGGACGAAAATTACCAGAGAAAATGACTCCCTCCTGCGTAGAAATGGTATTGAGAAATGTTTGTATATCAATATCTAAAATGCGAACGGAAGCGCCCAAGCGGTAATCGTAAAAAGTCCGGAATTGGAGTCCGGAACTCGACCAGCCATCAATATTGCCCGTTGGTAATCCTCCGGAACTGGAAAAAGCTTTCGTGATCCACGTTTCATCGGCTGGATTCTTGATCATAAGCTGATAGCTTCCGTCATTACAAGAACCGGCGCTATTGGCGGAACAGGTAAAACGTATATTTGCATAAGTTTCAAATTTATATTTTATTACCAAGGAAGATTCCGTCCCATCCAGAGGTTCGATGAGAACATGGGGACCCAGTTGGCTGTCACCCACTGGAAGCGCGCGCCGTTCCACGCCCTGTTTACGATCGGAGATCAGTAATCCCGCACTGCCTCCGGGAAATCCGGTCCAATACGGATTCACAAATGGAGAATCAGAAACAGGATTGGACGGGCTCCATTCTTTGTGAAGTTTCCGGATATTGTTAGGGTCCACGGGTTCAAAGGCCGTGGAGACACTGACCTTTTTGTCCGGAGTATAGGGCTGGGCATAACCCAAATAGGGAGCCCCATTCAATGCGACTTTGCTGAAAACCATCGGCGTTGAAGGTTTTGATGGAGACAGTAAATCATAGTACACGGTTCCCGTTCTTGTAACTTGTTTGACCTTGATCGTATGAGTCCCGTACTCCAATCCGTTCGAAAACGTGTAAAGAAGCGGAGGAGCGGAAGTGAATTGGAGGGTCGCCAACCAATAGGGGGAAGGATAGACCTCGACACCTTTGAAAGGGACTCCATTACTATATTCGGAGCTGTAAAGGGGGTGCGTTTGAAGGTCCGTTCTGTAAATATTCTCCTGGACCGCCTCCCTGTAATAGCTATTCTCCAGAAGATAATTGGGCGCGAGGGTCGTCTTGAAATAAAAGTAGATGTTCCCCGCGCTTTTTAGCGCATAATATTCCCCGCTGTTAACATCTCCCGGCGTCGAAAGCGTGAGCGTGCTACCCTTATTGTTCATAAGATAGACGTCTCCGTTCGAAAAAATGGGACCCTGGAGTTCCCAATTCGGTCCCGCGGTGATCTCGAGATCCTTGTTATAAAAAACGCTGTAGTCGAAGATGTTGCCGGTCTTGACCCGGATCTGCTGCCAGTAGGTCCGGTTAAGTGCTGTACCCGTATCGCTCCGGAGCGTGACCTTGATGTCGTAGAGCCGGTCGTGCGGTTGATTCGCAGTCGTTGGATCAACCTTGACGGTGAGCGAGGAA